>JAPKMV010000322.1 GCA_026645635.1 Caldilineaceae bacterium | reverse complement strand
TCTCCAATCTCCAATCTCCCAATCTCTCAATCCCTGAATCCCTCACTTTCCTCTCCGCTCTCCATCCACCGCGACTTGATCGACGCGGCGCAGGCGCTGTTGGCGACGACTGCTGCGCAGATGGAGCGCCGTATGGGGAGCGCGCCAGCGGCGCGGCCACTGCCTGCCTCGGCTGTGGTCTATCCGTTGTTGGGTGAATCGGCGACGGTGAAGGCCGGCCGGTTGGACACAACGCGGCGGCTCACCGTGGTGGGTGAGCCTTTCCTGGCCGACCACAGCCTGGGGCGCGGGGCATTGCCCGTCCTCTCTTTCACCACCAGCCTGGCCCTGGCCGCCGAGGCAGGCTGCCAATTGCTGATGGGAGACGCCGCGCCGCGCCCGCATCTGCTCATCACCGACCTGCGCGCCCAGCAGTGGCTCGCCTTCGAGCGCGGCGTCCTCACTGTGCGCGTCGCCGCCAATCGACAAGGCGACAGCGCACGCGTGTCGCTGTATGAGGACGGACACCCTCACAATTCACAATTCACAATTCACAATTCACAATTCGCTCCCCCTCGCCCTGCGTTTGAGTCCACCATCCACCTGCCTGTCACCCCACCGCCTGTTCCGTCCACACTGCTGCGCGCCGACGAGTCGGCGCGACCGCCTGTGCGCTGGGATGCGGCGTCCTTCTACCGCGACTACGCCTTTCACGGCCCCAGCTATCAAGGATTGGCAGAGGTGATCAGCGTGGGTGCGGCCAGCGTCGAAGCGCGCGTGCGCGTGACTGACCTGCCCGGCATCGCCCGCGTTGCATTGCTGCTCGACCCCGCGCTCCTCGACTGCGCCGGCCAGTTGGTGGCCTTCTGGCTGTTGGAGGCGCAGGCGCGCGCGCCCACCTTTGGCATCTTCCCGGTGAGCGCGCGGCGCTATGTGCAGCAGCGGCCTGCACCGCCGCCCGGCGCGCTGCTGCGCTGTCGCTGCCGGGTCGCACTGGAGACGGGCGGCCTCACCCGCGCCGATGTGGCGTTCTTTGCGGCGGACGGTCAGCCCGTGGCGTTCTTCGAGGACTTTGTCCAGCGGCTGATCGAGTTTCCGCCCGCACTGGCGGCTTGTCTCTTTGGCGGGAAGACGGTCGATTTTTCCCAGCCGCTGCCTGCGCCCCAGGGTCAGACGCAGCGGCGGATCGCGGTCGCCGATTGGACGCTGCTCTGGGAGGGGCAGGGCATCTGGGCGCGGCTGCTGGCGGCGCAAGCGCTGAACGACGCCGAACAGGACGCCTGGCGCACGCTGCCGCCCACAGCCGCCGCGCCCTGGCTCCTGCGCCGGATCGTAGCCAAGGAGACGGTGCGGGCGTGGGCCATGCGCTATCTTGACCAGGCGCCACCCCTGGCGGCGATCGACATTGCGCCGCTGGCCGGCGCATCTGGCGAGTACAGCGTTCAGAGCGCACTGGCCGCACGGCTGCGTCTGCACCTGACGGAAGATGCGATGCAGCTCACCGCCCTCGTTGAACGAGTCGATGGAATGGGGATCGAATGATGGCTGAACGCCCTGAAAGCAGAACGCCTGCGCCCTGGTCGAGCGAACTGCTCGTCTTTGCGGCGGCGACGCGGCCGGCGCTGGCGGAGCAGGTGCGCGACTTTGCGGCCCGTGTCGTCCAACCTGCACGCCAGGCCTTGCCTCTCGCCGATGAAGTCCTGCTTTGCGCCGAGGCTGCCGGGGCGCAGATCGGCGGCGCACACCGGCTGGCGCTCATCGCCGACAGCCGCCAGGAGTGCGCCACGCGGCTGGCGCGGGCGCTTGAGCATCTCGACGACCCGCAGCGCACGCGCTTCAACCTGGCCAACCGGGTTTACTATGCACAGAATGACCTGACGCCGCAGGCGGTTGCAGCCACCACCGCGCTGCTCTTTCCCGGCTTCGGCGCCTGGCACCCTACCCTGGTCGCCGATCTCTACACTCATTTTCAGAGCGTGCGCGCCTGGGTCGATGGCCTCGATCCGCTCACGCGGGGCGCCATCCTGGAAAACCCGCACCTCTTTCCAGCCGCTGCGCCTGCGAGCAGCCAGACGCCCGCGACGGTTTTCGCCGCCACGATGGGGGCGGTGCTGGCCGGCGACCTGGCCATGCACGCGCTGCTTTGCGGCGGGTTTGGCTTGCAGGCGGGCGCCATGGTCGGCCATAGCTACGGCGAAAACGCCATGCTGCTGGCCGCCGGCATGGTCGACGACTACCGCTTTGTCACCGAGCTGGTGCAACGGCTGACCGCGGCCATGGAGCGCGCCTACCGCAGCCGGCGCGCCGACGCCGCGGATGGCGCACTGCTCGCCATCCCGGCGGCTGCCTATGCCGCGCTCGATTTGCCGCCGACGGTGCAGCTTGCCCTGGACAACTGCCCGCAGCAGGTCGTGCTCTACGGCCCACGCGACGAGATCACCGCCATCGAAAGCCAGATGCAGGCGCAGGGCATCGCCGCGTTTCGCCTGCCCGCCCTCGACCAGCCCGTACACACGCCGCAGTTCCCGGTGACGCCGGCAGCGCTGCGCGCGCTCTACGCCGAACTGGCCATCGCCGCGCCGGCCACGGTCTACAGTTGCGCCACGGCCGCACCCTTCCCGCGCGACCCGCAGGCGGTGCGCGACCTGCTCAGCGCACAGTGGCATCAGCCCGTACACTTCCGCGCCACCATCGAACGCATGGCCGCCGATGGCTTCCGCACCTTTGTCGAGGTCGGACCCGGCGGGCGGCTGACCGGCTTCGTGCGCGACAGCTTGCTGCGGGGCGCAGGTGGTCTGGAGGCGGAGATCCTGGCCGTGGCGTCGAACCTGGAGAGCCGGCCCACGCTCTTCCAGTTGCTTTCCTGTCTGGCGCAGCTCTTTGTGCGCGGCCACACGCTCGACCTGCGCCGCCTGGTGACCGACCGTCGCCCGGACGAGGCGGCGGCGGTCGCGGCGCCGATACTCGCGCCTGCGCCACCGCCCGAAACCGGTGCGCCTGCTGCCGCGCGGCGCCGGCAGCAGGCGGTGCTCGACCAGGTGCTGGCCGTCACCGCTGCGCTGCTCGATGTGACCGACGCGCCGTCCCTTGACCCGGAGTTGGGCTTTTTCGACCTGGGGCTGGGGTCGCTGCAGGCGGTGGAACTGGTCGCCCGTCTTGCGCAGCACTTCGACCTGCCTCTGCCGCAGACGCTGGCCTTCGATGCGCCCACCCCGCGCAAGCTGGCGCATCATCTGCACGCGCTGCTGGCGCCGACCGACGGCAACCGGGAAGCGCTGCACTCTCTGCCTGCGACGGCAGACAGCAGCGAGACAGCCAGCGGCGCTGTGGCGATCATCGGGATGGGCTGCCGCTTTCCCGGCGGGGTCAACTCGCCCGCCGCTTTCTGGGAACTCCTCGCCGCCGGACGCAACGCCATCGTAGAGCGCCCGGCAGGCCGCTGGCCCGACGACATCGACGTCTGGCTGGCCGACGCGGACGAGGCGGCGCGCATTCGCTACGGCGGCTACCTGGCGGAGATCGACCGCTTCGACGCCGCCTTCTTTGGCATCACCCCGCGCGAGGCGGAGACGCTCGACCCGCAGCAGCGGCTGCTGTTGGAGGTGGCTTGGGAGGCGCTGGAAGATGCAGCGATCAGCCCGCGCGAGCTGGCGGGGAGCGCCACCGGCGTCTTTGTCGGCATCAGCCACGCCGACTACGCCCTGCGCCTGACGCCGGCGGAACGGCTGGCCATCAGCAGCTACCTGGCTACGGGCAACACTGCCAGCACTGCGGCGGGCCGCATCGCGTTTCTGTTGGGCTTCACCGGCCCCTGTCTGGCTGTGGACACCGCCTGTTCGTCCTCGCTGGTGGCGCTGCACCTGGCCTGCCAGAGTCTGCGCCAGCGCGAGTGCGACGTGGCGCTGGTGGCCGGCGTCAACCTGCTCGTGGCGCCGGAGAGCAGCATCTTCCTTAGCAAGGCCGGCGCCCTCTCCGTGGATGGGCGCTGCAAGACCTTCGACGCCGAGGCCAACGGCTATGTGCGCGGGGAAGGCTGCGGCGTGGTCGTGCTCAAGCGGCTGGCGGACGCCCAGACCGCGGGCGACAACGTGCTGGCGCTGGTGCGCGGCTCGGCGGTGAACCACGACGGGCGCACCAGCGGGTTGACGGTGCCCAGCGGCCCCGCCCAGCAGAGGGTCGTGCGCCATGCGTTGGCGGCGGCGGGCGTAGCGCCCGACGCAGTCGACTTCGTCGAGTGTCACGGCACGGCCACCAGCCTGGGCGACCCCATCGAGGTGCAGGCGCTGGGAAATGTTTTTGCCGGGCGCGATCCTGCGCGACCGCCCGTGCTGCTCAGTTCGGTCAAGACCAACATCGGCCACCTGGAGGCGGCGGCGGGCATTGCAGGCTTGATGAAGGCGGTGCTGCAACTCCAGCATGGCGCGCTGGCGCCCAGCCTCCACTTTCAGACGCCGAACCCCAAGGTGGATTGGCCGCGGCTGCCCCTGCGCGTCTGCACGGAATTGACACCCCTGCCTTCCGCAGAGACGCGGGTGCGGATCGGCGGCGTCAGTTCCTTTGGCATCAGCGGCACCAATGCCCACGCGCTCCTGGAAGCCGCACCGCCGGGGCGAGAACATGCCGCGGACGATGTGCGCCTGCCTGACAGAGATGCGGGCGGGGCTGCCCTGCACCTGCTGACACTCTCCGCGCGCACGCCGGCAGCGTTGGCAGACCTGGCTCAACGCTATCAGGCGCTGCTGGAGGACCCGTCCACGGCGCCGGTGGCGGAGATCTGCTACACCAGCAACGTGGGCCGCGTCCACTTCGAGGAGCGCCTGTGCGTCGTCGGCGCAACGGGAGACGACATACAAGCGCAACTGCGCGAGCGCGGCACCGGCGCCAGCCCCGTCACACCCACGCGCCAGCGGCCGATCGTCGCCTTTCTGTGCAGTGGGCAAGGTTCGCAGTATCCGGGCATGACCCGCGGGTTGATGGCAACCGAGCCGATCTTTCGCCAGGCAATGGAAGAATGCGACGCCGGCCTGCGTCCCTACCTCAACGAATCCCTGCTGGCCATCCTCTTCGACGAGA
>JAPKMV010000321.1 GCA_026645635.1 Caldilineaceae bacterium | reverse complement strand
GAGCCGTCATTGTGCCATGAAGCCGACGGCGAGACCAGAAACAAGGCAAAAAATGCGCGGGGTCGGTGGGTGCGATCTTCGGGCACGCCAGGTGAGGCTTCACCGACGAACTTTGGCAAGCGGTGACTTTACAAACAGGCTCTGAGCGGGACAATCCTCCCAGCCGCGCCTGGGACAATGCCTCATGACAGTGGGACGAACATTCTCCTATCTTGATAGCGCCTTGCTTGAGATGAGATAACGCGTACAATTGCCCTATGGCTACCACCCACACGACCGGGCTGAGCAGCCCGTCCACTGATTCGACGCCGCGGCTTCTCAGTCGCACGCACCGCCGCTGGCTGGCAGGGGTGTTCCTGTTGCTGACCGCCAGCGCCGGTGCGTTCGTGCTTTGGCTCTCTGCCCAAGGCTGCGGCGACTATCTGGGCGTCACTCCGTTCATGGCGTCCGTCAATGTGGCGAGCAGCCTGGCCTTTGCCGTGCTCACTGTGCTCATCCTGCTCTACCGGCCCGGCAATCGCATCGGCTGGCTCAGCGGCTGGATTGCGCTGGGAGGGGCGATCACCGTCATGGGCTACATCGGCATCCCGTGCGGCGTCGCAGCATCTCCGCCGCTGCCTGGTCTTCCAATCCTGGCCTGGACGCACTACAGTTTTAGCGCCTTTCTCACCATCATGCCCTTGTTCATCTTGCTGCCGCTGCTCTTTCCCAACGGGCGTTTCCTCTCAAAAAGATGGGCCTGGGCAACCTCGTTCGGTGTTGTTCTCTTCATCCTTATCAACCTCGCCATGAGTCTCGCACCGGACCTTCGCTACGACAACGGCAGTGGCTTCCTGGCGGAAATGGACAATCCCTTTGGCGTCGCTGTCTTGCCAGCCTGGTGGCAACCGGCGATCCGGGTGGCGACAGTCCTCATTTCCTGCATACTCTGTCTCATGGGGATCACGTCCATGATCCTTCGTTTGCGCCGTTCAGCCGGCGACGAGCGGCAGCAGGTGAAGTGGCTGGCCTACTTTGTCGCCACCGCGGTGGCGTTCCAAATTCTGGTTTTCGAGCTGCCCGGCGGCCTGTTCTTTCCTGAGATCTTTCACACGGTCTGGTATGACTTGATGATCGGCGTCGTGCTCATTGGCTTCCCTGTGACCATTGGCATCGCCATCTTCAAATACCGGCTCTACGCCATCGACCTCCTCATCAACCGCACGCTGGTCTACGGCGCGCTGACGGTGACGGTGGTGGGACTCTACGCACTGATCGTCGCCGGTGCGAGCCTGCTTTTTCACAATGAGAACAATCTGCTGGCGTCGCTGGCAGCCGCCGGGGTGATCGCCGTGCTCTTCCAGCCGCTGCGCGAACGGCTGCAGCGGGGCGTCAACCGTCTGCTCTACGGCGAGCGCGACGACCCGGCCGGCGTCCTGACGCGCCTCACCAGTCAGTTGGAGAGCACCGGCGCCGATGACTCGCTGCTGGCCGTCCTGGTCGAGACGGTCGCTTCTTCGCTCAAGCTGCCCTATGTGGCGCTCTGGCTGGAAGAGAGGGAGGGCGGGCTGACCCTTGCCGCCGAAACTGGGTCACAGCCGCCGCACGTGGAGACGCTGCCCCTGCTGCACCAGCAGGAGAAGGTCGGCGAACTGGTCGTCGCCCCTCGTTCGCCCGGCGAGGCGCTCTCCAACGATGACCGGCAGTTGCTGGCCGCGATTGCCCGCCTCACCGCCACCACCGCCCGCACGATTCAGCTTACCGACGCCGTGCAGGAAGCGCGGGTGCGCACGGTCTCCGCCCGCGAGGAGGAACGCCGCCGCCTGCGCCGCGACCTGCACGACGGGCTGGGGCCGGTGCTGGCCAGCCAGGGCCTGAAGCTGGCCGCCGCGCGCCAACTGCTGCGCGACAAACCCGACGTCGCCGAACGCCTGCTCGACGAGGTGATGAACCAGAGTGAGAACACCGTGGCCGAGGTGCGCCGGCTCGTCTACGCCCTGCGCCCGCCGACGCTGGACGAACTGGGGCTGGTGGAGGCGATCCGCGAGCACGTGGACGTAGTCGGCAGCAACGCCGGTTTGCAGATCGTGGTGGATGCACCGGACGCACTGCCGGAGATTCCCGCCGCGATCGAGGTGGCCGCCTTCCGCATCGTCCAGGAAGCGCTCAACAACGTCATCCGCCATGCGCGGGCGCAGTGCTGCGCCATCGCCATTACCGTCAACGGCGCGCTGCATGTGCGCATCGCCGATGATGGGGTTGGCTTGCCGGCCAATGCGCGCAGCGGCATCGGCATGCAGTCGATGCGTGAGCGTGCCACCGAGGTCGGCGGCGTGTGCGTCATCGAAAATGGTGTGCGGGGCGGCGTGATTGTGCAGCTATCTTTGCCGCTGGCCGCGTAACACAAATTGGGTGCACAATGACCAACCAGCCAATCCGCCTCTTCATTGCCGACGACCACGCGCTCTTTCGCGAGGGCATCCGTGCGCTGATTTCTGCTACGGCCGACATCGACTGTGTGGGCGAGGCCGCCACTGGCGAGGACGCGCTCCACCAGATCGAGACACTCCAGCCCGCTGTCATCCTCATGGACATCAACATGCCCGGCATCAACGGCATCGAGGCGACGCGGCGCATTCTGCGCACCCACGCCGACGCCGGTGTCATCATGGTGACGATGCTGGAGGACGATGCGTCGATCTTTGCGGCGATGCGCGCCGGCGCGCGCGGCTATGTGCTCAAAGGCGCCAACCACCAGGAACTGCTCCAGGCGATCCGCGCCGTGGCGCAGGGGCAGGTGCTCTTCGGCCCGGCGATCGCCGCCCGCGTCACCCAGTTCTTCACCCGCACGCCCCCGCGCGGTGCAGACGCTGCCCTGGCCGAGTTGACGCCGCGGGAACGGGAGATTCTCGACCTGATCGCCCGCCACTACACCAACCCGGAGATCGCGCAGCAGCTTGGCATCGGCGAGAAAACCATCCGCAACCACGTGTCGAACATCTTCAACAAGCTGCAAGTCGCCACCCGCGCCCAGGCCATCGACAAGGCGCGGCAGGCGGGGCTGGCCCGATCTTGAAAGTCGAAAGCCTGCTCGCCGCCTGCCTGGCCAGCGGATGAGGGCGCGGTGGCCAGCCTTCGCCAATGGTTGCAGGAGAACGGAACTGTTCGTTTCGACTTCCAATCTCTGTTGCGGTAGAATTGCCCATACTTATGACTCGGCACCTGTAACTGAGGGGGTGACATGTCTGCACAACTCTTGAATCTCTTACTCCACCAAAGTGAACGCCTTACATTGGATGAACAGTTGGCGCTTGCTGCGCAACTGATTGAGCGAGCGCGGCAAGGCGCCCCTGCGCCGCAGCGCAGGCAGTGGAGTGAGATCTGCGGCCTCTTTCCTTACCCTTTGGCCGGTGAGGATGCACAAACCTGGGTGACGCGAAGCCGCCGCGAGGGCGACGAGCAGCGCAAAGCATGGCCGATGCCTTGTGTACAGCAGCCAGATCAAACTGTCATGACGTGGGGATAATTCACGATTTTGCTGTCCACAGTTAATAGCGGGGCGCCGTACACGCGTGCAGTTGCAACAATCATCTGATCAGCCGGATCACGGTGAAAAGCGCCGGGCAGTTGCGTCGACTCAACAAGTATTGGCACAGTCAAGTCAAGTTGTTGCACCCCCTCATAGGCAAGCGCCTGATTCAGCCAGTCAAGCGTGGGCAAGGTTAGTTGCAGTCTTCCCAGTTCCACCAACTTGGCAACTTCCCAACACGAGATCATGCTGACGCCAAGGCCAGTCGCTTGATGGTTGCGGATTGTCCGTTGCAACTCAGGTGTCAGTTGACTGGACTGGTTGACCCACCAGACCCACACATGGGTGTCAAGTACGATCATTGCATGACTGCCCAATCTTCGGTGGCTACCGGGTCGGTAGGTGCGTCATACTTGACTACCGTATCTTTCAACGCAAAAGCCTGACCGTCAGATAGTTCCATGCGCCGGGACAAGATAATTACCTCGACCAGCTCGCCTGGGCGAAATGGAAGTTGTTTCAGGCGCAATTCACCATCCTGGGGGACAACGGTTTCTGTTCGATATGCTTGCATTTGTCGCCTCACTTTTCGCAACAACCTGCTGGTGATTGCGCGCCAGTATACCACGATACCAACAGAGTTGGACACACATCGTGTACCGTTTTCCCAGTCAAAACTTGCCGCGCCGGCGCCCGTTGTTGGCGTAGTGAGCAAAGCGCACCATCCGCACCACACCCTGAAGGAGACCCATCCTTGGCCGCCATCGATGACCTGGCCGTCACAGCGGTGGGCCTGGCGCAGTTCGCCGAGAAACACTGGGCGCTCTTCGACCGCATCCAGTTGATCCGCAAGCAGAGGGGGCCAGACGGCAGGGAGCACTTCTACCGGCCGGATATGGGCAAGGCAGCCGTGCGCAAGCAGGTGCTGGCGATCAGCAGCAACGATCAGCTTGACGGGTTGTTTGTGCAGTCAGCCGGCCTGCGATGAAGTTGGCATCCACCGGTCGGGTGAGACAGGTGTAGTTCAAGTTGGGGACGCAAGAACCCGGATCGCGAAGGACGCGGAATTTGCAAAAGCCACGAAAGACGGCGGCGCTTTCGTGTTTTTCGCACCTTTCGTGTCTATCGTGTTCCAAACACTTTCGCCCTCAACTTGGAATACGCCCGGGTGAGACGCCGAACTGGTAATGACGCTCGCACTATTCTATAGACAAACCCGCATCCGCCCCACGCGGGACAATCTTCCCGGCCCCCCTGGGACAAAGCCCCATGACAAGGAACGCAGCCTCTCCCATACTGACCAGGACGCCACGCGGGTCATCAACCTGTTGTGACCGTTCAGCGAGTTGAAATCGAACGCGGATCACGCGGATTGGGCGAATGCACGCTGATCCATTCCGCGGACATCCGCCCGATCCGCGTCATCCGCGTTCGATTCCGGGTCGCATTTGGACGCGGCCTGAACGGCTACGCGACGGTTGTCGAGCACGATTCCTGAGGAGGGACGCGATGTCACTGTCGAGCATCTTTGCGCGAACGCCCCGGCTACTGGTCA
>JAPKMV010000320.1 GCA_026645635.1 Caldilineaceae bacterium | reverse complement strand
TCGTGGTCAGCAATGAGCAAGGCGACCCTGTGATCGATGTGACCGATTATTTTGCCTCCGACCTGGCAGAAGCCAGCGTCTACGCTGTGTTGAATGACGGCGGGGTGATGACTGACGGCGCCGACCCGTACCGCAGCTTGATCGCCGAACTGCGCGCCTTTCCTGAGAATGTGATGGTGCGCGCACTGCTTACATTCCCACTGCAGGATGCGTTTACGGACGCTGCCACCGTGCAGGTGGCGCATTCGTTCACCGCGCTGCCCACCGACCCGATGCGCCCGCGCTTCGCCGACCCGCGCATCGGCTATTTCACCACCGCCTATGCGCTGCTCGACGAGAATGACCGCCCCGGTCTGCAGCCGCGGGAACTGATTACGCGCTATCGGCTGGAGAAGCAGGAACCAACTGCCGCACTGTCGGACCCTGTGAAACCGATCATCTTCTACCTGGCTCCCGAGATCCCCGCGAAATGGCGCCCATACATCCGCCAGGGTGTGGAAGACTGGCAGCCGGCCTTTGCTGGCGCCGGCTTCAGCAATGCCATCGTGGCGATGGATGCGCCGACGGCGGCAGCGGATCCAACCTGGGATGCGGCCGACAGCCGCCACTCTGTGATCCGCTGGCTGGCGCAGCCGATCGAGAATGCCTACGGCCCCAGGATCTACGACCCGCGCACGGGCGAGGTGCTGGCGGGTCGGGTTTACGTAAACGACGACATTCTGAAGCTGTTTGAACGAATGTATCTGACGCAGGCCGGCGCCGTCGATCCGCGCGCGGGTGCGCTGCCGCTGCCTGACGAGCTGATGGGGGCGATCCTGCGCTACGTCGTCGCGCATGAGGTCGGCCATGTGCTTGGGCTGCGGCACAACCACAAGGCAAGCCAGGCCTACACCACTGCGCAACTGCGCGACCCGGCGTTCATTGCCGACAACAGCCACCTGGCGTCGATCATGTCCTATGGCCGCTTCAACTATGTCGCCCAGCCGGAGGATGGCGTGACCGACCTGATCCCCCGCCTCGGTCCGTATGACCGTTTTGCCATTCAGTGGGGCTATACGCCGATTGCGGACGTTTCACCCGAAGCTGAGCGCGCGACATTGGACGACTGGCTGACCGCACAGCGGGATAACCCCTGGCTGCGCTTTGGCGGCGAGGATTGGGCAGGAATGGTGGACCCGACAGTGCTGACCGAAAACATCGGCGCAGACCGCATCGAGTCTGCACAACTGGGCATTGCCAATCTCGAACGCATTCTGGAGAAGTTGGTCGCCACCGCCGTTGAAGAGAACCAGGACACCGGGTTGCTGGCTGAACTCTACTGGGATGTGCTGATGAATCGCGAGAATTGGCTGATGGCGGCTGTCAAGGAGGTTGGCGGCGTCGCAGAAACGCGCACCTTCCAGACAGATGTCATTCCCTTTGTGCGCGTCCCTGCAGCGCGGCAGCGCGCCGTGCTGGATTTTGTGCTGCAAAACCTGCGTGCGGGCAGTGCGTTTCTCCGTCCTGACATCACCGCGCGGATCGGGCCAACCGACCACGCGGGCGGGGTGATCGACAGCCAGAAACGGCTGATTGACGCGCTGCTGGACGGTCAGCGCTATCTCCTGCTGCATGACGCCGCACTGGTGGAACCGGCCAATGCCATCCCGCTGGCCGACTATCTCGCCACGATTCAGCAGGGACTGTTCGTCGATCTGGACACGGTCGGCGCAACCACTGACCCGCTGGTGCAGGCGCTGCAGCGCTACTATGTGCGCCGTCTCCAGCAGCAGTTGCGGCTGCTGGATGAACCCTACGATCCAGAGCAGATTGGGGCATGGGAGGAAGCCTTCGGCGGTTGGGGCCTCGGTTACTATCTGGCAATGTCGCTGCCTGACACAGCTCTGCGCGCGGCCGGCAACAGTGCGCTGCGCCAACTGCGCGAGCAGATCGACCGTGCGCTGCCGGGGATCACCGACGCAACGACGCGCATACACTATGAGGACATTCGGGAGATGATAGAGGAATAGACCGCGGATTTGGCGGATTAGACGGATTTTCGCGGATTTATTCAAAAGAATCTGCGTGAATCCGCCGCATCCGCCAAATCCGCGGTCTATCGAATCTACAACTTCACGCGGATTTATTCAAAAGAATCCGCATGAATCCGCCGCATCCGCCAAATCCGCGGTCTATCGAGTCTACAACTTCACGCGGATTTATTCGAAAAGAATCCGCGTGAATCCGCCGCATCCGCCAAATCCGCGGTCTATCGAGTCTACAACGCAAGCCGGCGCGCGATGGTCTCTTTAACGATAGAGGCATCGGCTGGCAAATAGAGCGGCGGGTTGGCCAGTTCGCTTTCGACTTCGTCCAATTTGCCTTCGTGATAGCCAACCTTGAAGCCGGTGAATTTCAGCCCGTGCGCCGTGCTAATGACGACCACCCGGTCCGTCGCCTTGATTTCGCCCCGTTCGACCAGTTTGAAGAGCGCGGCCAGCGCCACGCCGGTGTGGGGGCAGGTGTACATGCCGGTGAGGTCGGCGCGGGCGGCGGCGTTGGCTAGCTCGTGCTCGGAGGCCATTTCCACCAGGCCATTCGTTGCGACCACGGCTTGCACCGCCTTCTCGTAGCTCACCGGGTCGCCGATCTGGATGGCGGAAGCGAGCGTCGTGCCGGCGTGCAGAGCGACTTTCTCGCGGAAGCCGTTGCGGAAGCTCTGGTAGAAGGGGCTGGCCTTGCCCGCCTGCGCCGCCACCAGTCGCGGCAACCGGTTGATCAAGCCCAGATCCTGCATCAGCTTCAACCCTTTGTAGAGTGCGCTGATGTTGCCCAGGTTGCCCACGGGGATGATGATCCAATCCGGGATCTCCCACTCGAACTGGCGCACGATCTCCACGGCGACGGTCTTCTGCCCCTCGACGCGGATGCTGTTCATGGAGTTGGCCAGATAGATCGAGTTGTCCTGCGTCACCTCCTTGACGATGCGCATGCAGCCGTCGAAGTCGGTGTCCAGTGCCAGCACATGCGCGCCGTTGGCCACGGGCTGGATAAGCTGCGCGGTGCTGACCTTGCCCGAGGGCAGGAAGATGATGGCCGGAATCCCCGCGTAGGCGGCGTAGGCGGCGAGCGCGGCGGAGGTGTCGCCGGTGCTGGCCGCGGCCACCGCGCGCACCGGGCTGCCGGCGGCGATCATCTGTTTGACGACGCTCACCAGCACGGTCATGCCCAGGTCCTTGAAGCTGCCGGTGTGGCTGTTGCCGCAGAGCTTGATCCAGAGGTCGGGCACGCCGAGCTGCTTGCCCAGCCGCTCTGCCCAGAAGAGGTTGGTGTTGCCCTCATACATGCTGACGACATTCTCGTCGCGCAGGTCGGGCATGACCCACTCGCGCATGCCCCAGACGCCGCTGCCGTAGGGCCAGCGCGAGCTGCCGACGCGCTTCTCGAACAACGCCTTCCACTCGTCCGCGGTGTGACGGCGCAGTGCGTCCACGTCGTGGTGCACCTCCAGCAGACCGCCGCAGGTCGGGCAGGTGTAGATCACGTCGTAGGCGGAATACTCGCCCGGACAGCCGCGGAAACAGCGGAAGTGGGCGTTGTAGGGTTGGGCAGTTGGCGCTGCTGGCGTCATGGTTCACGTCCTGCTTGGGCCAGGAACCTGGCAATAGATAATCAGCGATTCCACAGGCTATCCTTACGTCGGCGCTCGGAATGGAACGCGGATGACGCGGATCGTGCGGATTCACGCTGATGGTCGGATCCGACGCACCGCATTATAGCAAAGTGGTTGGCTCAAGAGGGAGGCGGAAGAGTGCGGAGATGAAATTAGGGTGAAGGATTTCATCTTTGCCCTTGGCCGATTGCTGGTCCAGGCGATAGTCTGGCTTACTTGGCGACTGCATCTTCGATCAGTTCGCTGACCCAGCGATTCAGGCTGCGGTGTGTCTGTTTTGCCTTGAGTGCGGCGGTGCGGTGCAACGTAGGCGAAATCCGCACGGTGAAAACACCAGAAAATGGCTTCTCCGGCTCCTCGTTGCGTTCAGCACAAAATGCCAGATAATCTTCCACCGATTCTCGCAGCGCCGTCCGCAGCTCCGTGACCGACGTGCCTTGGAAAGTGATCACATCGCGCGTATTGATCACTTCGCCGTAAAAAGCGCCTGCATCGTCGTCGAACTCCACTGTGCCGATATAGCCCTTGTATTCCATCACGACTCACGACCGCTGGCGCACATCCAGTGCATCGCGCAGCCCATCGCCGAGCAGGTTGAAGCCGAGCACGGTGAGGATCAGCGCGATGCCGGGGAAGATGATCAACTGCGGCGCGGTGAAGACCTGGTTGCGCTCCTGCCCGATCATGGAACCCCACTCCGGCGTCGGCGGCTGCGCGCCCAGGCCGAGGAAGGAGAGCGCAGCGGCGTCGAGAATCGCCACGGCAATGCCCAGCGTGCCCTGCACCACCAGCGGCGTCAGCGCGTTGGGGAGGATGTTTTGGAGCATGATGCGGTTGGACTTGGCGCCGATCGATTGCGCCGCCAGCACGTAATCCTGCTGCTTGATCGACAGCACGCTGGAGCGCATGATGCGCGCATAGACCGGGATGCTCACGATGCTGATGGCCAGCAGCGTGTTCAGGAGGCCGGGGCCGAGCACGGTGACGATGGCGATAGCCAGAATCAGGCTGGGGAAGGCGAGCAGGATGTCCATCAACCCCATGAACAGGTTGTCGGTGTAGCCGCCCATGTAACCGGAAACGGCGCCGATCGCCGTGCCGATCAAAATTGCAAAGGTGACCGAGAGAATGCCCACAATCAGGGAGAGCCGTGACCCGTAAAGCACGCGGCTGTAGAGGTCGCGCACGTTGCCGTCGGTGCCGAAGAGGAACTGCGGCTGGTCTGCGGGGCAGCCGAGGAGGTGGATGCAGGGCGCCGAGCGCTTTTGGACATCGACAATCCCGATCTGCGCCTGGATTGGGTCGTGGGTGGCCAGAACCGGCGCAAAGATGGCAATAAAGAGCAAACCGCCCAGGATGACCATCCCGATGATTGCGGATCGCCGGTGCAGCAGCCGGTGCATTGCGGTGGTCCACA
>JAPKMV010000031.1 GCA_026645635.1 Caldilineaceae bacterium | reverse complement strand
CGTCTCCGCGACCGCCTTCATCACCCTGTTCGCCCGCGCCACCGAGACGCAAAGTGCACACCCGGTGTTCGACGATCCGCAGGCCGTCGCCCTGGCCGAGCGCATCCGCCCGCTGCTGGCTGCCTCAGACCGTGACCTCTGTCAGCGCCTCGCCGCCAACCGTCAGGAATCCCTGGTGGTGGTGACTGTCTCCCAGCGCGCCCGCTGCTTCGACCGCCACGTGCGCGCCTTCTGTGCGCGCCATCCCGACGCGGTGATCGTCAACCTGGGCTGCGGCCTCGACACCCGCTTCTTCCGCGTCGACGACGGCCAGATGATCTTCTACGACCTCGACCTGCCGCCGATGATCGATCTCAAACGCACGCTGGTGGACGAACAGCCGCGCTACCGATTCATCGCCTGCTCCGTGCTTGACTTCACCTGGATGGACGCGCTGGCGGAGTTGGGGCCGCGTTCCTTCCTCTTCCTGGCCGAGGGGCTGTTCATGTATCTGCGTCCAGAGGATGTGAAGGGGCTGGTGCTGGAATTGACCCGCCGCTTCCCCGGCAGCGAGTTGGTCTGCGAGGTCTTCAACAATTTCTGGCTGCGCGAGCCGTGGAAGACCTGGGTCAACCGCAAGATGCAGCGCCGCCTGGGCTTCAGCGCCGACGCCGGCTTCCAGTCCGGCGTGGACAACGAGCGCCACTTCGAGACCTGGGACCCGGCCATCCATTTCCTCGACGACTGGGCCTACTACGACGACCAGGAACCCAAACTGCGCAGCTTGAACTGGATGCGCCACGTGCAGTTCCTGCGCCACATGCAGTGGACGCTCCACTATCGCCTGGGCGATGAATGATAGACCTCATTCGCGACAAGAAATCTCACGCAAAGACGCAAAGACGCCAGGGGAGAAACCCTTTGCGCCTTTGCGCCTTTGCGTGACACAAGACAATTTCCAGGAAAGTCCGATCTCTCAGCGCGTCACCAGCGGCAGAAAAACGCCATGCCCCTGCGCCTGCGGCGTCAGTGACGCGACAATGCTGCACGGCGCACCGTTGAGTGTGAACGCGGTGGGCGCGCCGTTGACGCCGCTGTAG
The DNA here is from genome assembly GCA_026645635.1 of Caldilineaceae bacterium. GTDB lineage: Bacteria > Chloroflexota > Anaerolineae > Caldilineales > Caldilineaceae > Fredericiella. Next base: position 12,791 of record JAPKMV010000031.1, on the reverse strand, counting down.
CTGCCGGTGAAGCCGAAAGTGACCGCCGCGCCGTGGGCGACGACACCGTTCCAACTGGCGTTGCGCACGGTCACGGCCTGCCCCGTCTGCGTGTGCGCCGCATTCCAGATATTGCCGATGCGCTGATTGCCGGGGAATGTCCACGCCACCTGCCAACCGCTGAGCGCCGCTCCGCTGCGGTTGGTCAGCACCACATCCGCCACAAAGCCCGTTCCCCAGTCGTTGACATAGGCAAAGCGCACATCACATGCAGCGCTGGCCGGCGGCGTCACCGTGACAGTCGCCGTGGCGGTGGGCGTCACCGTAGCGGTGGGCGTCGCGGAGGGCAGCGCGGTTGCCGTCGCCGTGGCCGTTGGCGTATGGGTCGGCGTGTGGGTCGGCGGCGTGACCGTGGGCGACGGTGTGGGCGTGGCGGTGGCGCTTGCCGTCGCCGTCGGCGGAACCGTGGTGGCCGTAGGCGTCGGCGTGACCGTGGGCGTGGTTGCGCCGCCCCAGGTGCAGGCGATGCCGTTGAGCGTGAAAAGCGTGGGCGCGGTGTTGTTGCCCACATAGGCCGCGTTGAAGCCGAAACTCACCGCGCCGTTGTGGGGCAGATTGGCGTTCCACCCTGCGTCGCTCACCGTCACCGCTTTCCCGTTCTGCGCCAGCACGCCGTTCCACAGACTGGTGATCTGCTGATTGTCGGCGAAGGTCCAGGCCAGCGTCCAGCCGTTGAGCGCCGCGCCGGTCTCATTGTGCACGGTGACGCTGGCGGTGAAGCCGCTGCCCCAATCGCCAGTGACCACATAGGCGACCGCGCAAGGCCGCCCGCCCTGTGGGGTGTGGGTCGGCAGCGGCGTGGCGCTGGCCGTAGCCGTGGGGGTGGGTGTGGGCGACGGGCCGTCGGTGGGCGTCGCGGTCGGCGTCCACGTGGGGCCGACGCCGCCGATGGCCAGCCGCAGCAGCACCACCGAGTTCGGCGCAAAGGTGTAGACCAGCGGGCTGCCTGCGCTGCCCAGCGGCTGCGGCGGTGCGTCGCTCAGGTCGTGCGCGGGGTTGAGATTGCCGTTGAAGGCCGCGCTCTGGTCGCTCAATGCCGCCGCTGTAAGCGCATCGACGCTGCCGCCGCTGACCAACATCGGCCCGGCCGCCGTGTCCAGAAAGAGGGTGGCAGTGAGCGGTGCGTCCGTCTTGTTGATAGCAAGCACCGACATAGTATTGGCGTCGATGCGCCCAGCGTAGACGCTCAACTGCGTTGCCGGGTTGAAGCCGCTGTTGACCGGCAGCAGCTCGCCGCCGAAGCGCGACCAGAGGACGAAGGCGTAATACTGCGGCGCGCGGAAGTAGCCGTTGTCGCGGTGCAGCAGCCCGTAGTCGGTGCCGTTGTCGTGGCGCGCATTGGCCAGCGCCCAGTGGTTGGCGATGGCGACGCCATGCTGCGCCATCTGGCCGATGGTGTCGGCCACGTAGAGCGCGTTCACCTGCCGCGTCATCAACTGCTGCGTATCCTGGTCATGGCTGGCGAAGAGATTGTGTTCGGTGACGGCAATCGGAATCTGGCGGCCACCGGCGTGGCGGGCGAATGCAGTGCGCACGTCGCCGAGGATCGCCGGCCAGTCGCTCTGCGGCAGCCCCAGCGCCTGGGTGTAGGTGGCCGGCGGCGCAAAGAAGCCGTATTCGTGGATGTCGTAGTAGTCCATCACCTGTCCCGCGCCCGCGACAACCTCATTGCCCCAATTGGCATAGTCGTCGGACGGCGTCACCCCCACTGCGCCCACCTGGATCGTGGGATCCACGGCGCGCATCGCCGTGCGGAAGGCGGTGAAACCGGCATAGCCGCGCGCGCCGTCGACATACTCCGCACCGTCGCAGGTCCAGACACTCTCCCAGCCGAACCACTGGCATTCGGCGCCGCCAGTCGCAGGCTTGCCGCCATAGGTCTCGTTGCCCACGGCCCACAGTTCGATGCCCACCGGATCGGGGTTGCCGTGGAAAGCGCGCAACTGCGCCCAGTGGCCGGCCGTCTGCCAGTCGAATCCATTGCTGTCCACGCCGATCACCGTGGCGTCGTCTACCTGGGCGTTGAAAAAGGCCACCAAAGCCGCGGCTTCCTGGGGCGTGCCGTTCTGGCTCACGACCCACATGCCCTGTGCACCGGTGGCGCGCATAAAGTTGATGAAGTCGGTGGGCCGGGCAGACCAGCCAGACCAGCCCGAACCGCAGGGCAGCGCGCCAGCCTGATTCTGGTCAAGCTCGCAGCTCAGCCACCCATACTCATTGCTCCAACTGCCGCCGGGCATCCGCAGCACGGTGACGCCAGACGCAGCAGCGCGAGCGCGAAAGGTGGGGTCGCGGAACTCATTGCGGTTGACCCAGGTGGGCAGATTGACGCCCAGCAGCCGCGGGTCAAAGGGGATCGCCGCGCCATCCGCCTGCACACGGATCACGCCGGCGCCCACCGGCGCGGCCTGCTCGCGGTCAAGCAGGCGTAGGTCGTCCAGATAGAAGACCGGCTGCGCCGCGCCGCTGCGATCCATGATGTTGAGGCGCGCAATGGTGGCTGGGCTGCCCAACTCGCGCATGGCGATCTGGACGTGGGTCCATTGGCCGGCAGGGGCGTCGAATGGCGCCTGCACGCTCTCGCCGCCGCCGTCGGTCTGGTGGACAAACAGGGCCAGTTGCCGGACGCCTTCATCGCCGCCATGCACCCAGAAACTGACGGTGACATAGCGGGTGGCGTCGATGGGGCCGGGTGCGCGCAGCGAAAGTCCCGACGCGCCGCCCTCATATTGTACGGCGATAGAGGTCGCACCGCTGTGGGTCGGCGCGGTGTTGGCGAAGTCGACAGCGGTCCGCCACGACCAGTTCTGCCACCCCGGCGTCAACGCCTCTTCGTAGACGATCAGATCGGCTGCGGTGGCTGCGGCGCGCAGTTGTGTCGCCCCGTAGTAGCCCGCCGCAGCCAGCAACAGCGGCAGCATCACCAGTGCCGCCAACCAGTGGAACCTGCGCGTGTTGTACATTGCCGTGCCTCCCTCTCCCCGTTCGTTCCGCCATCATCGCACAGCGCCCCGGCGTGTTGTATGCCGCACGGGCTGCGCTGTGTCTCCTATGATGATCGAGAAACGGGGCGAGCAACAGCACCTTTTCGCTACAGAAACTGCTACAGTCCTATTCTTCTGTGCTCTCTATGCTCTCTGTGAACCCTCGGCGTCCTCTGTGTACAGGGGTGGCTTCAGCGCCGGTCATGCCCCACGCGCCAGGAGAGCCGCGGATGCGTTGCGCTGCCCCAGGCGCGGCGCAGCAGCACCGCGGTGGGCGTGGCGCTTGTCTCTTTCACCTGCTCCAAGGCGATGAGCACCAGCCCCAGCAGCAGCCACTGCAAAGCAAAAAAGACGGCAAAGCCATCCATTTCAAGCCGGCCAAACTGCCACTGCACATGTTGCAGCTCGTCCAGCAACCCGCCCCAGAGAATCGGCGCAATGCCCGCCACCAGGCTGACGCTCACCGACTGCAGGGCAAAGTACTGCGTCGTGTCCGGCCGATCACCCACGGTGTTCATGAGCAGACGGGTCAGCGCCAGCTCGTAGGTCGCGGCAAAGAAGCCGGCGGCCAGGAGCAGCGCCGGCGCGATGAGCCACGCGCCTTCCACCAGATGAGCGGCCAACAGAAACCAGGCCAGATAGTAGAAAAGCCACCAGAGCACGACCACGCCCAGAAAAGGCCGGCTGCCGAAGACATCGGCGCGACGGCGGAGCAGGTGCAGCGCCAGGATGCCCACCAGCGATGCGCCCGCGGTCAGCCAGAGGATCACACCGTCGGGCAGGCCAACCTCGACGCGCACAAAGACGGTGACGAAGGTGGTCGTGGAGAGCACGCACAACTGAACGATGGCGCTGAAGACGAGCAGGCGCACAAAGGGGCCATCGAGCCAGAGTTTGCGCCACGGCGTGCGCGCGTGCGGCTGGATCGCCGGGGTGTCGGCCGGCGGCTCCGGGATGCGGTTCAGGAAGTAGAGGCTCACCGCGCCGCCCAGAAAACTCAAGCCAAAGACCACGGTGTACGCGCGCACGTTGTCGTGGTCGACGAGAAACAGGCCGGAGAGCGCCAGCGCGCCCACACTGGCGATGCTGATGTAGGTGCGGTCGCGGCTGAGGTAGGCGCCGCGCAGCGACCGCGGCACGATGGCCGTGATCCACGGCATCCACGCCACGGTGGCGATCCCGCGCAAGGACGTGAACGCCACCATGATCGCCACCAGCAGCGCGATCACCGTCGCCGGCGGCAACAGAGCCGCGGTCAGCGGCAGCAAGGTGAGAAAAATCAGTGTCGTGACGCGCGCAGTCCAGCCGCTCAGCAGCAGCTTGCGGTAGCCGATGCGCTCGGCGTGGGGCGCCACCAGAAGCTGCAGCGAGGAAGTAAGCGGCGCCAGCCCGGCGAGCAGGCCGAGCACCACGGCGGGCGCGCCCAATTCACGGGCGAAAAGGATCAGCGGGCTGCCGAGGCAGATCTGCCAGGAAACCGCATTGAACGCCTGAAAGAGATAAGCGTTATGGATACCGCGCGGCAACGTGTCGTTGTTACTCATCCTGAAATTGTCGCGCCACACACAAGCGGGATCAAAATGCACCGGAGCGAGAAATCGTTTACAGACCCAGATCACAAAGACACCCAGACATTTACCGAGCGGGCATCAGTTGCATTACTGTCACCCCCTCACCCTCTCACCCCGTCAAGCCCTCCCCCACTATTCAACCGGCGGCGCCCAAACCATCACCAGACAGCGGACAGTGGCCGAGGTCGGGTTCCAGACCAGACACGGGATCTCGGGGTTGACCAACACCATGTTGCCCGGATGCACCGTAAAGGTCTGCTCGCCCAGACGCACCGCCAGCGTCCCCTCCAGGATGTAGATCGTGGCGGCCTGGGCTTCTTGCTTGCGCGGCAGCGCGGTGCGGCGGTGGGGCGGCAGCGTCAATTCACAGACCGTAAACTGGCGCTGGCTGTCGCCGACCGCTGTTTCGCAGATAGTGGCGAGACCATCGTCGGCATGGCAGCGGCGTTCTTCGGTGTGGACAAGTCTTCCCTGGCGATCCAGTGCGTAGAGTGCATTTGGCATGACAATTTCCTTTGTTTTTCACAGCCTCCCTTCTCCGTTTCCTATCTTGACAGAGCTACAATGCGTTCACAAGCACCTGAGCGCTACAGAAAGCATCACAAGACGTGCTACACTAGCGAGGGGCAACGCTTTGACCTGAGCTCAGCCGAACGGGCGACGCCAAATCGGCGACGCCTGGCCGCTTTCGGCTGTTATGTTTGATGGAGTTTCATGTGCAGAACAGCAGCGAACCATACGCCAATGAACTGACATTTGGTCAGTGGATCCGCCGGCTGCGCGGCGCCCGCGACCTGACGCAGGAGCGCCTGGCCGAAGAAGTCCCCTGCGCCGTGCAGACGATTCGCGCGCTGGAGAGCGGCGCGCGACGCCCCTCCCTCGAGATGGCGGAGCGTCTGGCCGATATTCTTCAGATTGCGGCCGCGGAGCGCGCCCATTTTCTCACGCTTGCCCGCCGCCCCCCCGGCATGACCGCACCCGTCGCACCGGTGGTCGCAGTCACCACCGCAGCCGCAGCGCCGCCGGCAGAAGCGCCCGCGCCGCTGCGCCCGAAGCTGCCCCTCACCGCGCTCATCGGCCGCGCCAGCGAGTGCGCCGAACTGCGCAACCTGTTGGTGACGCAGCGGGCGCGGCTCGTCTCCCTGGTCGGCCCCGGTGGCATGGGCAAGAGCCGCCTGGCACTGCAAATGGCCCATGACCTGGCCACCGATTTTGAGCACGGCTCGCTCTGGATCGCGCTGGCGCCGGTGGATCAGGCCGACGCCATCCCCCTGCTTCTGGCGGAAGCACTGGGGGTGACGCCCGACGGCGCGCTCCCGCCGGCGGCGCAGATCGACGCCCTGATCGCCGGGCGCGCACTGCTGGTGGTGCTCGACAACTTCGAGCACCTGCTTGACAACCGCGACGGCGACAAGGCGGTGATGCTGCTGGAGCAGATGCTCCGCCACAACGAGCGCGTCCAGGTCATCATCACCACCCGCGAGCGGCTGCGTCTCAGCGCCGAACATGTATTCGAGTTGGACGGGTTGAGCGCGCCCGTGCCCGCACAACTGGCCAGCCTGAGCCTCGACGACCTGGCAAACTACGACGCGGTCATGCTCTTTCTCGAACGCGCCCGCCAGGTCGACCGTCAGTTCACGCTCCACAGCGCCAACTTCCGTGCGGTGGCCGAGGTCTGCGCGCTGCTGCGGGGGATGCCGCTGGCCATCGAACTGGCCGCCTCCTGGGTGCGCCTGCTCAACCCCGATGAGATCGTCAGCGAGATCACCCGCAGCATCGATTTTCTGGCGATGGCCGACCGCACCATGGCCCCGCGCCACCGCAGCATGCGGGCGGTCTTCGACCATTCCTGGAAGCTCTTGCAGCCAGAGGAACGCGCCGCGCTGGCGCGGCTCGCCGTCTTCCGCGGCGGCTTCGAGCGCGACGCTGCACAGACGGTGGCGGGGCTGAACCTGCCCATGCTGGCCGCCCTGGTCGACAAATCGCTGGTGCGCAGTATCGCGACCGACGGCGCGCCGCGCACCAACCGCTACGATCTCCACGAACTCCTGCGCCAGTATCTGATGGACAAGCTGATCGACGCCGGCGAGGAGCAGAGCATTGCTGCGCGCCATGCGCAGCACTACGCGCGCCTGGCCGAGAGCATCGCCCCCCACCTGACGCAGAGCGAGAGCCGGCGCTGGGTGACGAAGCTGGACGGCGAACAAAGCAACTTGAATGCGGCGCTGCATTGGTGCCTGGAAGCAGGCGGTGATGTGGCGTTGGGTGTACGTCTGGCCGCGAGTCTGGGCCGCTACTGGTATCTGACCGACCAGTGGCGCGAGGGGCGCGCCTGGCTGACGCAGGCGCTGAGCTTCGCTGCGCCGGATTCGCTGGCACGCGCCCACATCGTGGCCCGGTTGGCGGAAATCTGCCTTTCCCTCTCCGACCACGCCGCAGCGCAGCGCTACATCGATCAGGCGATTGCGCTCTGGCGGCAGTTGGACGAGCGCGAACAACTGGCCTGGACGCTCTTTCAGGCCGGTTCGCTGGCCACGGCGATCGGCGATGAGAGCGCCGCCGAGAACTGTTTTGCCGAAAGCCTGGCGCTCTACCGCGCGGTCGGCAATCAGCAGCGCGTCGCCATGGTGCTGATGCACCGGTGCAGCTATGTGATTACCCACGGGCGCTATGCCGAAGCCGCGGCGATGGCGGAAGAGTGCCTGCCCATTTTCCGCGCAACCGGCTTCCACGGCAGCCTGTCCGCCGCACTCAACTTGCTCGGTCGAGCGCTGTTGGGTCTGGGCGACTTTGCTCGCGCGGTGGACCTGTTCACCGAATCCTTGCAGATGTCGCGGGACCGCAATTCCCAGTCCGGGCGCGCCTGGTCGCTGCTCAACCTGGGGTTGGCCTACACGCTCCACGGCGATATGGTTGCAGGCCGGCGCTACTACGCGGACGCACTGGAAGATTATCTGAGCCTGGATCGCCGGGGCGGGGTGCTGGCCGTAGCCGATGGATTGGCGGCAGGGTTGGCCGCGGGCGACCGCGCTGCGGATGCCGTGGCGCTGATGAGTGCCACCGAGCGGCTGCGCGGTCAAATGGGCGAGGCGCTCACGGTGCAGGAAGTGGCGATGCGTGCGGTTGCACTGGACGCGGCGCGCAGCCAGCTCACGGAGGAGGCGTGGTCCCGTGCAGTGCAGCGCGGGGAGGCGCTCACCTTCGACCAAGTGGTGGCCCTGGCGCGCACGTAGGAAATAATCATGCTGATCCTCCAAGACGTCCGCGCGTGGTGTACGGCGCAGTTGAAGCAGGCGGGCCGCCAACTTGCCGGCGACCTTGTTCCGGTGCGCGCCAACCCGTGGTCGACGGTCTTGCGGGTTCCAACCACGGCTGGGCCTTGCTATTTCAAAGCCTGCGCCCCGACGATGGCGGCAGAAGTGCGCCTGCTGCCGCTGTTGGCCGGCCACGCGCCCGCTTTGCTCCCGCAGATCCTGGCCGCTGACCCCGCCGCGGGGTGGCTGCTGCTGGAAGACGGCGGCGACCTGCTCCGCCCCATCCTCAAGGCGGACCGCAACCTGGATCATTGGCGGCGGGTGCTGGCGGCCTACGCCGCGCTCCAGCAGTCGCTGCAGCCGGTCGCCGGCGAACTGCTGCAACTCGGCGTCTGGGACCGCACTCCGGCTGCGCTGCCCGCACAGTACGCCGATCTGCTGGACGATGCGGATGCGCTGCTGCTCGCTGCACCCGGCGGGCTGAGCGCGGAGGAGCACCGTCGTCTGCGCAGCCTGGCGACTGCGTTCGCAGCAGAATGCGCCGCGCTGCACGCGCTGAACATCCTGCCCAGCATCGACCACAGTGACCTGCATGACGGCAACATCCTGCTGCGTGAGGGGCGCTATGTGCTCATCGACTGGGGCGACGCGTGCGTCGGCCACCCCTTTATGACCCTGCCGGTGACGCTGCGCAGCATCGCCTATCACCTGGAACTCGACGACGCCGACCCGGCGCTGGCCGACCTGCGCGACGGGTATCTGGCCGCGTGGGGCGACTATGGGACGCTGGCCGACCTGCGCGCGGCCTTTGCCCTGGCGCAGCGCGTCAGCATGGTCAACCGCGCGCTCACCTGGCGCGAGGCGCTGCGCCATGCCACCGGCGCCCAGCGCGTCGAACAAGCGGAGGCCGTGCCGGGGTGGCTGAAGGAATACCTGGCTGCCGGATCACCCTGACAACGCGGCGGGTGTAACATGGCACGGGTCAGCCTGGCTGACGATGTCGAACGATTTTGTTGCACTCAAAGGAGCAGTCTCATGGCCATTGCCACGCGTATCCAGCCCCACGCTGCTGTGGAGAAAAAGGCGGCGAAAGGAAAAACGAAGGATCGGACAGCCGCGCCCCAGTCGCACAACGGCGAGCCGGCCACCGTCGTCACGATGGAACAGGACGCGACCATGCACGATGTCAAGGCAGCGCAGATCAACGCCGGCAACGACCTGCACCTGGACGATGGCAGCGCCGCGATGATGCGCGCCGGTCGCGATCTCCACGCAACAGATGCGGGCGCGTCGGTCATGGTCGCCGGGCGCGACCTGACGCTCAAGAACGGCGGGGCAGCAGTCATCGCCGCCGGCCAGAACGTGCACCTCACCAACGGCGGCGCGGGTCTGCTATGGGCGGGCCACACCCTCACCGTACACAACGGCGGCGGGGCAATTCAGGCGGCCAAACAGCAAGCCACCATCGACGGTGAGACGCCCGTCCTGGTGGCGGCGCAGACGGTCAAGGCGACCCACAGCACCATTGCGCTGGCCATTGGCTACGATGTCCACGTCGAACCGGGCGCACAGGCCATCGTTGCGGTGTCGCTGCGCAGCTTCGTGGAGACGTTGGTGGGGGTGGCGTGCTTCGTGCCTGTGCAGGTGATGCGGCAGGTGAGGAAGCGCCTGGGGGATTGAGAAACTCTTTGTGGAGACCCCTTTTGACACAGAGGCGCGGAGATGCAGAGACTCGCAGAGGAAGTAGAGAGGAATCGTACAGGCGTGTTCTCTGCGTTTCTCTGCATCTCCGCGCCTTTGCGTTGAAGCAGGTAGCCTTACAAACAGTCCCTAAAGGATGCCGGCGGCGCGCAGCCGGTCGCGCAGTTCCCGGTAGGTGAGCAGCACTTCGCCGCCCAGGGCAGCCTGCACGCCGGGATCGGTGAACGCGGCGAAGTCGGCCAGGCGCGTGGCTGCGTCGCGGAGGGACTGGGTCTCGTCTCCGGGAATCATGGCGTGGTGCATGAAGTGATAGACGCCGGGCGCCAGGCCGGCCACTGTGGCCAGCGTCCAGCCAGTACGCGCGGCGGGCGGCTGGCCGTAGCCGTCGATTATGCCCAAGCGGGGCAGCGGCCCTGCGGCGAAAACTCGCTCCAACTCCGGTTTCCACGCGTCAGGTATCCACAATCCCGGCACGGACGCCGAATCCGGGACAAAGGCCGGCACGCGATATGCCTGCGCCACGCGCAGGTAGACGGCGGCCAGGTCAGGGCGAAAGACAGCGCCCATGTGGGTGTCGATGTGGGTCACGTCGATGCCGATGGCCAGCGCCGCGTCGATCTGAGCGCGCATCTCGGCCTCGGCTTCATCGGCTTGCAGGTTCGCCCAGGCCGCGTCGAGCGTGGGCCAGGCGTAGCCGAAGGCATCGCGCAGGCTGGCGCCCTGGGTAAGCGGCCGCCAGCGGTGATGCGCGAACTCGCTGTTGAGGGTGATGTGCACCCCCAGGTCGGCGTCAGCCCGGAGTCCCAGGCACGCCGCCGCCCACATGGTCGGCATCATCACCGCGCCGGTGGCGTAGGGCAGCCGTTGGTATGCGGCGTTCATCGCCCATAGGCTGCCCAGGTCGTCGTGGTGGACGATCACCGCACGCTGCCCCGCCAATCCCAGCCAGTTCAACAGATCCATCGCATCGCCTCCGATTCGAAGAGAGGAACACATAGACCGCGGATTCAGCGGATGAGGCGGATTTCCGCGGATAGAAGTCAAAATCCGCGTGAATCCGCCAAATCCACCTCATCCGCGGTCTATCCCATACACGCCATGCCGCCGACCGTCGGTGTCGCGCCAGGTGTGCTGCAAAGCCGGACCGTCCAGCCGCCGCGCGTCGCCTGGGGGCAGGCTCACGGTGATTTCGGCGTAGGGCAATGCATAGCCGCCCGTGGCTGCGAGCTGCACCGTGACCGCATCGGCTGTGGCGGCCATCTGCGCGGTGACTGTGGTCACTTCGCCGCGCTGGTAGGCGAGAGAATGGCCGTCATCCTCGACCCAACTCGCCGTCCACGCGCCCGCCTGATCGGGGAAGATAAGCAGCGTGCGCTGATCTGGCGCCGCGCAGACATGGCGCATCGGCTGCTCCAGCGGGATCATGGCGCCAGCCGGAGCAAAGAGCGGGATGTGGCTGAGGGGCGCTTCTGCGGTGATCGTCTGGCCGCCTTCATGCCAGGCGCCGGTGTAGAAGTCACACCAGTTCTGGCCAGCAGGCAGGTAGACCGGGCGCGCCTGCTGCCCCGGCTCCAGAATCGAGGCCACCAGCAGATACGGGCCGAGCATGAAGTCGAACGACTCGGTGTGGCAGGCCGGGTCGTCGGGAAAGGCATAGACGAAGGGGCGAGTAATCGGCGCGCCGGTTTGAGCCGCGTCGTAAAGCAGCGTGTAGAGATAGGGAATCAGCCGGTAGCGGAACTGCATCGCCGCCCGCACCAGGGGCAGCACCTCCGAGTGCATCCACGGCTCGTTGGCCGTGCCGTCGGCGCGCCAGGAGTGGATCGTAAAGCGGGGCTGGAAGATGCCGTGCTGCACCCAGCGCAGGAACAGTTCCGGGGCGGGTGCGTCCCCCCAGAAGCCGCCTACATCGTGGCCGTGGTTGGGCAGCCCCGACAGCCCCATCCCCAATCCCATGGGGATGTTCCAGCGCAGGGTGTGCCAACTGGTGGCGTTGTCGCCGCTCCAGGTCTGGGCGTAGCGCTGCACGCCGGGGCAGCCGGCGCGGGTGAGCACATAGGGGCGTTCGTCAGGTCGCACGGCCTGCTGCGCCTCCCACGAAGCGCGCACCATGAGCAGCGTCTGCAACGGGCGTAGTTGGCTCAGCCGCTGTGGTGTGCCAAAGCCGTGACAACGGGCATCGTCGTCCCACACGCCGTACTCATTGTTGTCGTTCCAGGTGCTGTCGATGCCGTAGTCGAGCAACTGGCGGCGCACGTTCTCCTGCCACCAGGCATAGGCGACGGGGTTGGTGAAGTCCAGATGCGACCCCGGCCCGCCCCAGAAGATGTTGATCTCCGGCGCGTCCTCTGTGGCGCTCTGGAGGAAGCCGCCCAACGCCGCCACCTCAGCGTAGCGCGGGTGGGTGGTGAGCAGACAGGGCTTGATATTGGCCGCGGTGTGGATGCCCGCCTGGCGGAAATAGCCGGTCATGGCGTGAGGATCGGGCACACGGTCGCGGTTCCAGGTGAAGACATAGCGCTTGCCGTCGGCGCCCAGCGTGTAGCCCGATGACAGATGAAAAAGGTCGCAGGGAATGTCGTGTTCGGCGCAGAGGTCAACAAAGCGGCGCAGTTCCTCCTGCGCGTTGGGCGCGTCGGTGTAGGCCATCGTAGAGCCGAGGTAGCCCAGCGACCAGCGCGGCGGCAGCGCAGGCCGGCCGATCAGTGCGGTCAGCCGCTCCACCACTTGAGCGATAGTCGGCCCGTAGATCAGGTAGTAGTCAACATCGCCGTCGTCGGCCTGCCAATAGCGGTAGAAGCCGAAGTAGTTGTCGTGCTCCTGGCCGAGATCGAAGACGCCGGTGGCCAGGTTGTCGTAAAGCACCCCGTAGGCGAGCTGTTGTTCCGGCAGATAAGTTATGTAAAACGGCCAGTGTTTGTAGAGTGGGTCGCCGGTCTCGGCGTTATAGCCGAGCGCATCGAGGGCCACCATGCGCAGCCGCCGCCCCGCCTTGTCCAGCGCGCCCGACTTCTCGCCAAAGCCGAAATAGCGCTCGCCCGCCAGACGCTGTTGATAGTGGTAGACGGCACGGCTGGCGCGATCATAGCTGTAGGCGCGACCGGGCACATCTGCGGCGAAGACGCGCCCCGTTGCGTCGCGCCAGGTCAGCGCGCCGTCGGCCAGGTCAAGCCCGATCTGGAGCGCGCCGGTTTGCACTTTGACGCGGCCGGGCGCGGCGGTGACTTGCGGCGCGGGGCGCG
>JAPKMV010000319.1 GCA_026645635.1 Caldilineaceae bacterium | reverse complement strand
TCACAATCTGGCAGTGGGGCGGGAAGATCGACGAGACGCGCACCAGGTTGAACTGGGCAATGCCAGCATCGCGCAGCGCCAGCTCAAAGCTGGTCAGCTTCTCGCGATGAATCCCTACACCACGCGTCAGGAACAGTTTGCGCGGAATCAGCCGCATTTCATTTTCCTCCTCAATTTGTACCCCAAAGGGGTTGACCGGCCCTACGCCGACAGGCCAGACAAGAAACGCGTGCCAGACTCGAATCAGCCGGCATCGAACAGGCGCAATTGGAGAATGTTATGATCTTTGTGCGGGCGCGTCAAAATAGGGGCAAGTTGTGCAGAATCAATCTCGCCCGGCCTCACTGGTTGGCGTGGCTGGCCTCGTGTTTGTCGACGTTGTCTTGCGTGCCCAACACGCGGTCGGCGAGTTGGTTTTTCATGTGCCAGGCGAACCAGACCAGGCCGGCCAGGGCGACGGCCGCCAGCGCCAGCAGTTCTAATCGCTCATCCATGAAGGTCCAGACGGCCTCCGCCTGATTCCAGCCAAAGAAGACGATGGCAAAGAAGATGCCGTTGCGGATGAACGTGCCGACAAAGGTCGTCCACAGATAGGTGCGCATGTCGATCTTGAAGACGCCACAGGCCGCCGAGACCACGATCGAGGGCAGGATCGGCAGCGAGCGCATGATCAGCAGCACCAGGTCGTCCCAGTAGCCTTTGCCGACCCAGCGGCCCACGCCCTCGATCATGGCCGAGGAAAGGCCGATGTAGCTGCCGAGCTTGCCGATTAGGATGTCTTCGGATTTGTCGGCCAGCCAATAGACGATCAGGGAGGAGAGCGTCTTGCTCGCCGCAGCCACCACCAGCGTCCAAAGGATCGCCGCCCACGACATCTGCAAGGTCTGCGCCAGGGCTGCGGTCGTCGCCATGACCAGCGGCGACGGAATCGGCGCAAAGATTTCTTCGACGAAAGAACCAACGAACACAAACACGACGGGGTCGACGTGATGTGCAAGATTTTCGAGCCAGTCGATCACTGCGTCAAACATTTGACTAAAGTCCTCTTGAACCAAACAAAAAACAGCATCGCGGCGCCATTGCGCCAGTCCTTCACTATAGCAGAGGGCAGTTTTATCCGCATCTTTGCATCGGAGCCAGTTCTACTTCAGGTTGGGGACGAACACTACAACAGATGGAGAAAACAACGGATAATGCTGTAGCCGAGATCAAAATTACGGAATTCGCGCGCCTATCCACCATAATTATCGTTCTGGGGAGTAGCCACCGCACTGCGGTGCAGACAATCGTCATGACGAGCCATGCGGCTCCGGTTGTCTGGCAGAAGTCACTTCTGAAGGCGAGACCATTGACCGAAAGGCGATGGCCTCGCCTTTTTATTTGCCCGATTACGGGGAGGAAGTTGAAACAATGGCGCAGTGGCATCGTGAGACTGGCGCACAGGTGGTGCAAACGCTCAAGACGGACCCAACGCAAGGACTGACCGCAACCGACGCCGCAGAGCGGCTGCGGCAGTACGGGCCGAACGAATTGGTTGAACGCGGCGGGCGCACTCCGTGGCGCATTCTGTGGGAACAATTGACCGCCACCATGGTGCTGATCCTGCTGGCGGCGGCGGCGATCTCAGCCTTTCTGCAGAAGTGGCAGGAGGCAGCGGCGATCCTGGCAATCGTCCTGCTGTTTGCCCTGCTCGGCTTCTTCCAGGAGTATCGCGCCGAGCGGGCCATGGCTGCGCTGAAGAAGCTGGCCGTGCCACAGGTACGCGTGCGGCGAGATGGCCGCGTGCAGGAGATCCCCGCCCACGATCTCGTGCCGGGCGACATTCTGCTGCTTGAAGCCGGCAACCGAGTGCCGGCGGACCTGCGCTTGCTCGAAAGCGTCAATCTGCGCATCCAAGAAGCTGCGCTGACAGGCGAATCTGAAGCGGTGGAAAAACAGGCGGCGGCCATCGACCGCAGCGAGCTTCCCCTGGGCGACCGGCGCAACATGGCGTACATGGGCACAATTGTGAGCTATGGCCGCGGCGCCGGCGTGGTGGTGGCGACGGGGATGCAGACCGAACTGGGCAATATCGCCGGGCTGCTTCAGGATGTAGAAGCGCAGGCGACGCCGCTCCAGAAACGGCTCGATTATGTGGGGAAGGTGCTGGCCGTGGCCGGCGTACTCGTGGCGGTGGCCATCGCGGTGGTGGGCTGGCTGCGCGGCGAACCGCTGGAGGAGGTCTTCCTGCTGGCCGTGGGCATCGCCGTGGCCGTGGTGCCGGAGGGGCTGCCGGCAGTCGTCACCATCACCCTGGCCCTGGGCGCACGGCGGATGCTGGCGCGGCAGGCGCTGATTCGCAAGCTCCCCGCCGTGGAGACCCTCGGCTCGGTCACGGTCATCTGCTCGGACAAGACCGGCACGCTGACCGAAAACCGGATGACGGTGACGGTGCTCGACGTGGCAGGCCACCGCGCCGTGGTGGATGAAGCGCTGAATATCCGCGGCGCGGCGCAGTATGACACCCATGACCTGCTGGCGGCGCCGGACGCCGCGTTGAATCTGCTCCTGATGGGTGGCGCACTGGCCAACGACGCCGAACTCCAGCTCGACAGCAGCAACGGCAGCCAACGCTACCACGCCATCGGCGACCCGACCGAGGGCGCGCTGGTGATCGCCGCCGCCCGTTTTGGCCTGCTGAAGGAAACGCTGGACCAGGCGCTCCCCCGCATCGGCGAACTGCCTTTCGACTCCGAGCGCAAACGCATGACGACGCTGCACCGCCCGGAGCAAGTTGCGGCGCTGCCCCTGGCGCTGGCTCCTGACGAGTATGTCGCCTTCACCAAAGGCTCGGTCGACGGGCTGCTGGAGATCAGCACTCACGTCTGGGACGAAGGGCAGGCGCTGCCGCTGGACGCGACCTACCGCCGGCGCATCGAGGCGGCCAACCGCAGCCTGGCCGAGAACGGGATGCGCGTGCTCGGCGTTGCGTTTCGCACGCAAAACGACCAGGCTTTGGTCGAAGACGGCCTTACCTTTGTCGGCTTCACCGGCATCATCGACCCGCCACGGCCAGAAGTAAAGGCGGCGGTCGCCACCTGCCGCACCGCCGGCATTCGCCCCGTGATGATTACCGGCGACCATCCGCTGACCGCGCTCCACATCGCCAAAGAGCTGGGCATTGCCGGCGAACAGAGCCGCGTGCTGACCGGTGTGGAACTGGAGCGGCTGCAAGGGCGGGAACTGGATGGGGTCGTCAACGAAGTCGCGGTTTTTGCGCGCGTCTCGCCCGAACACAAGCTGCGCATCGTCGAGTCTTTGCGCCGTCAGGGGCAGATCGTGGCGATGACGGGCGACGGCGTCAACGACGCCCCGGCGCTCAAGCAGGCCGACATCGGCGTGGCGATGGGCATCACCGGCACCGACGTTTCCAAAGAGGCGGCGGACATGGTTCTGCGCGATGACAATTTCTCGACCATCGTGGCCGCGGTCGAGGAAGGCCGCGTCATCTACGACAACCTGCGCAAGTTCATCCAGTTCAGCATCGGCGGCAACATCGGCAAAGTCCTGGCGCTGGTCGGTGGCGTCGTGGTGGGCATCACAACCCCGCTGCTGCCGCTGCAGTTGCTCTGGCTCAACCTGCTGACCGATGGTCTGCTGGGGCTGGGTCTCGGCGTCGAACCGGCCGAACGCAACGCCATGCGCCGCCCGCCGGTGGCCGCCAATGCCGGCATCTTCAGCGGAGGACTGGGCGCCCGCACGGTGCGCGCCGGGATGGTGATCGGCGCGGTTGCGCTCGCCGTGGGGCTATACGCGTATTGGAGCGGCAACCCCGGTTGGCAGACGATGCTTTTTGCGACGCTGGCTTTCGCCCAGGTGTGGCAGGCAATCGGCATCCGCACCGGCAGTGAATCGATCTTCCGTGCCGGCCTCTTCACCAATCTGCCGCTGTTGGGGCTGGCCGTGCTGGTCGTCGGGCTGCAACTGGCCGCGATCTATACGCCGTGGCTCCAGGACTTCCTGAAGACTACTGCGCTCAGTTGGCAGGAACTGCTGCTAGCCGCCGCGGCAGGCAGCCTGGTGTTCTTTGCCGCGGAGTTGGAAAAGGTGTGGGCGCGCCGAAACCATCGATAAGGCGCATCCCAACCGGGTTGATCGGGGAGTTACTCTATGGGGATTGGCTCCCCCATCACCGGCGGCGGGGCGCGACGCACCACATCCACCAACGCGCCCAGCAACGCCGGGATTTCGCGTGTCTCCGACCAGGCCACGGAGCGCGGGTCGTAGCGGCCGATGTCGGAAGCGACCCCCACCGCGGGCAGCCCCAACTGGTCGCAGAGATAGAGCGCGCGCGGCAGATGGAAGCCCTGTGTCACCAGGATGGCGGAACGCACCTGGAAGATGTCCCGGGCGCGGTAACATGAATCGTAGGTGCGCCGCCCGCCGTAATCGACCTGGATGTCCGCTGCCGGCACGCCCAGGCTGACCGCATGGGCTTTCATCGCATCCGGTTCGTTATAGTCGGCGCGGCTGTTGTCGCCGGTCATCAGCAGCTTCTCCACCTTGCCCGCCTGGTAGAGCGCCACGCCCGTCTCGACTCGGTCGCGCAGCATCCCGCTCAACCGGCCACTGGGATAGACGCGCGCGCCGAAGACAATGCCGACGCGCTGGCTGGGCGCATTGGCCACGCTGTAGATGCTTTCGCCGTAGCGGTCATTGACCCAGCTCTGCCAACCGAAGGGCAGCAGCACCGCGGCCGTCAACACTGCGGCCAGGCCGCCAAACAGCAGAAACCAGCGGCGCGTGCGGCGCGGCGCGGGCATCGGCTGCGTGATTGTTCCCGAATCGTACATGGTTATTTCCTCGACGTGCATCCTACCGGCGGCGCATTCGTCCGTCTGTTGCATTGCCACCATTCCAGACGCCCGACCGGCGACGCGGGTTCCTCGGCGCTCATGTTCGGGCCGCGCGCACCCCTCTCTGCACGCCTGATTTGACAGGCGCGGCCTGAACTTTCATACTACGCCCATGCGTAACTTCGCCGACCATCCACTCGCCCCGGGCGATGCTGACCCCGCGGGGGGACGGCGCC
>JAPKMV010000318.1 GCA_026645635.1 Caldilineaceae bacterium | reverse complement strand
ACCGCAACACCTTCATCAACAGCCCGACGCTGCTCCACCCGACGCTGCAATTCAAGGATCGTCCCGACCTCTTCTTCGCCGGGCAGATCACCGGCACCGAGGGCTACGTGGGCAGCACGATGGGCGGGCTGGTGGCCGGCGTCAACGCGGTGCGGCTGCTGCGCGGGGAGCCGCTCCTTACCCTGCCCCGCACGACGATGGCAGGCGCGCTGCTCCACTATATTACCCACGCCGACCCGGCGAATTTCCAGCCGATGAAGGCGGCGATGGGGCTGCTGCCGGAGTTGGACGACCCGGTGCGCAACAAGCGCTCCCGCTACGGCAGCTACGCCGAGCGCGCGGCGGGCGATCTGGAAGCGTATCTAGCGGCGGCGGGGTTTGAACGATAGACCGCGGATTGTAACCGTTCAGTGAATTGAAATAGAACGCGGATGACGCGGATTAGGCGGATTTCCGCGGATTGGATCAGCGAGAATCCGCCCAATCCGCGTCATCCGTGTTCTATTCCAAACCTCATTGCGACGCATCCTGACCAATGACGATGGCTCTTCGCCTGATCCGCGAAAATCCGCCCAATCCGCGTCATCCGCGTTCTATTCTGACCCTCATTGCGACGCATCCTGACCAATGACGACGGTTCTTCGACTGATCCGCGAGAATCCGCCTCATCCGCCAAATCCGCGGTCTATTCCCATCTACGCAAACACAGTCTCCTGCCGCGCGGCTTTCGCCTGGCGCACGATCTCCCGAATCTGCCCGATGTGATCCCAATCGTGGCGCAGGCCGAGGACGAAACGGCCGACGCAGTTGATCGCCCCGGTGGACAGCGAGGGCGCGTAGCAGTTGTCCAGGTGTGGCGAATCCGGCCACATGGCCAGGCTGGCGTGGCGCATGCGCCGGCTCTCCTCCAGCCGCTGCCGGCACTGGGCGATGGTCGTGACGCTCTGCCAGGGAACTTCGTAGCGCGAGCGCCCGTGGATCTCGGCGCCGCGCGCCAGGATCGACGCCAGTGCCGCCGACTCTTCCGCCGAGGCCGTGGTGTGGACGATGACATGGCCCAGCGTCCAGGCCAGGTCGGCGTCGGCAGCGTTATCCGCGTAGGGATCGTCGGCTGCGGGGTCTTCCGGCACGAAGACGACATCTTCGTCGGTGCAGTCGGCGATGGCGGCGAGCATGTCGTCGATCATCTCGTCGGTCAGGCGGCGCAGGTCGTCCGGGCCGAGGCCGGCGACCAGATCCATGAGCTTGACGCGCTTCTCTTTCAGTGCTTGAAAATCTAACATGATCGGTTCCTGATTGGGTTTGATGAGACTCGTAGGTACATGTTTTCGGGCCGCGCCCTCTGTTCGGGATTGTGATTAGCCTGGCCGATTATAGCCCGTTTGCGGCGGACAGGCAATGAAATGCGGATGCGGAGGGCGACTCCAAACCTGAAGCAGTTCCAATGGCATGGGATGTGTAGTACAGTTGGGGGCACAGGCGCCTGGATCGCGAACCTTTCGTGTCTTTCGCACATTCCGTGACTATCGTGTTCCAAACACCTTCGCCCTGAAGCAGCAGGATCGGACAGGGGCTGACAGACACCGGCGGCAATCTCCGTCATGATCTGCGGCATGAAGACTTTCTTGCACCCACCACGCCGTGCTGCGATTCTGCTCACGCTCAGCGCGGCCCTGCTCTGGCTCAGCGGCTGCGCCGCCCAGGCACAGCCCGCCGCGGTGAGCGCCGACGTCGTGGCGGCCATGAGCGCGCCGTCGGATGAGAATTACGCCCGCGCGACAGAGCCGCGCACCTTCACCTTTCCGCTCGACCACGGCCCGCACCCGGAGTATCGCACCGAGTGGTGGTACTACACCGGCAACCTTACCGACGCGACCGGGGCCAGCCACGGCTACCAGCTTACCTTCTTCCGCTCTGCGCTCACACCGGAAATGGCCGAGCGCAGCTCCGACCTGGCGGCCAACCAAGTCTACATGGCCCACTTCGCCCTCACCGACGGCGTGCGCCGGGAGCACGAGAGCTTCGACCGCTACAGCCGCGGCGCGGGCGGGTTGGCCGGCGCCCAGGGTGAGCCGCATTTTCAGGTCTGGTTGGAGGATTGGTCGGCGGTGGAGGTCGCGCCCGACGTGGTGCAGCTCCGCGCCAGCGCCGCAGGCGCCGATGGCCAGGTGGCCCTCGACCTCACCCTGCGCGAGACGCGGCCACCGGTCTTCAACGGCGAAGGCGGTCTCCATCAAAAGGGGCCAGAGCTGGGCAACGCCAGCTACTACTACAGCCTGGTCAACCTGGACACCACCGGCGTCATCACCAGCGCGGGGCAGGCCATCCCGGTCACCGGGCTGAGCTGGATGGACCACGAGTTCGGCACCAGCGCGCTCAGCGGCAGCGCCGTAGGGTGGGATTGGTTCAGCTTCCAGTTCGACAACGGTGCTGTGCTCATGCTCTACGAGATCCGCACCAGCGACGGCGCCCCGCCGCCAGACATCGCCGCGTCCCTCGTCTGGCCCGACGGGCGCCATCAGATCGTCACCGACGAGGAGTTCACCCTGGAGCCGACGGGCGAGTGGACCAGCCCCAAGACCGGCATCACCTATCCGTCAGGCTGGCGCATCCAGATTCCCAATGCCGGCGCCGACCTCACGGTGACGCCGTTGATCCCGGATCAGGAGATGAATGTGAGTTTCGTCTACTGGGAAGGCGCGGTGGACGCGGCGGGCACGCTCGGCGGCGAGCCTGTTACTGCGCGCGGGTATGTGGAGTTGACGGGCTACGGTGAAACGAACGCCGCCTATCAGAGGTGATGGCCAAATGGGTCGAGCAGTGGGTGCGGGCGTGGCTACACCTGGAAGTTGCGCCCGTTGTCGGCCACTACCTTGTGCTTGTAGTTGGTGACATAGGTCAGCAACTTCTCGTGCAGCTTGCGCCAACCCGAGCTTTGCAGAATCTCGGCGAGTTTTTCCTTGCTCTCCACCGCACCCAATGTCAACATCTGGGGGCCGTCGCCATACATGGTGTAGAGCACCTCGCTCGGTTCGACGCCAAGTTGCATCAGGCGCGGAGCAAATTCGCGCACCACGAACTCGGAGAAGTCCTGCTCGCGCCCTACTCGGATGTCCCACTGCATCAAAAGCCGAACCATTGCGTCTGCCGCCTTTTCACGCCTGCCGCCACAACCTGTCGGGTGCACTGCCTCATTTCGGCAGTGGCTGGCAACCATGTATGATATTCGCGATGCGCGCTCGCCCCAAGTCGGCGCGTTGTATGTTGATCACGATACCAGAAGGGAACCATAAACGCAACTTTTCGCGTTTTTTCCATGTTGACTACGCTCATGCAATCACGCCGCCGGCCTACTTGTCGGTTCCGGCTGATGGTGTTCACGATATGTCTGGCTGCGCTGACCTGGCCGCGCTTTGTGCAAGCGGCGCCATCCGCGCAAACTGCGCCCGCGCCGGTGACGCTGCCTGCCATCGTGCCGCAGCAGCCCACGGAGGTCGCGCTCCACACGCACCTGGTGCGCATCGAACTGGCGCCGGACGCGCAAAGTACACTCGTCACCCTGGCCGCCGAATACCGCCTGCGCAATGATAACCGCACCGCTGCCAGTGTACCGGTGCAGTGGGATGCGCCGGTTCCGGCCAACGTTGCCGTCACGCTCAACAACGCGCCGCTGACGACCGTGAGCGAGGGTCAGCGCACCACTGCCCAAATCGACGTGCCCGCGGACAGCGAACTGACCCTCCAATTGCGCTACCAGCAGACGCTGCCCGCCGCGGCCATCCAGGCGATCCGCTACCCGACGCGCAGCCTCGACCCGTGGGGTGGGCAGCCCAGCCTCCGCGTCGACCTGCTGCCGGGCGACGCGCTGCCGCCCGAAGCCTGGCTCAGCGTGACGCCGCCCAGTTGGCGCTATGCGCCGCCCACGGTCACTGCCGGCACTGCGCTCGAATGGCTCTACGACGGCGGTCTGCCCGACGCCATCACCTTCGAGTTCGTTGCGCCGCAGGTCTGGCAGGAGACGCAGCAACTGGCCAGCGCGGCGAACACACCCGCCACCTACGCCGCGTTGGGCGCCGCTTATCAACGGCTGGCGAGCGCGGCTGCCGCGCTGGGTGACGGCCCGCTGCAAGAGCGCTTCTACGCGCAGGCTGTGGCCGCCTACACCGCGGGCATCCGCGCAGCCGAGCGCGCCGGCGCAGACATCGTCGAAGCGGCTGGCCTGCACGCCGACCTGGCCGCCCTTTATCGCACCCAGGTCGTGGGCGCCGACGGTGTCGCCAACCCGATCTTTGCGGAACTGATGACGCTGGAAGCCGACCGCGCGCTGCCCGGCATCATGGCCGACGACCCGCGCCGCGCCGAACTGCTGCGCTGGCAGGGCGAAGGGCTGCGCCTGCTCCTGGCCGATGCGCGCCGCCGCGGCGACATTGCCACCGCGTTGGCGCTCATCGACCGGCTTTCGGGCGTGCTGGCCGACGCCAACAGCGCCGCGTTTCTCGCCGCCGAGCGTGAAGCCCTGCTGGTGCAGCAGGCGCTGCTCCTGCTCGAACAAGGCGACCGGGAAGCCGCCCTGACGCTGGCGGGCGATGTGTTGACCGATCCCACGCTGCAGCCGGCCGGTGAACTGCGCACGCTCTTTCAACGTTGGTCGATCGACGCAGCGCTCACCGACAGCGGCATC
Organism: Caldilineaceae bacterium; assembly: GCA_026645635.1. Classification (GTDB taxonomy): domain Bacteria; phylum Chloroflexota; class Anaerolineae; order Caldilineales; family Caldilineaceae; genus Fredericiella. Next base: position 411 of record JAPKMV010000318.1, on the reverse strand, counting down.
GACCTGAGCGTGGTGCTGGCTGTTGCGCCGGAACGGCTGGAGGAAGCCCGCACCGCGCTGCGCGACATCGTTGCCCGCTGGCAGCAGGCAAGCGGCGCCGACCGCTTCGACATCGGCCTGGAGGAGCCGCCGGGCGGACAGGAGACGGGAGAGCCGTTCACGCTGCGCGTCGGCTTGCCGGCCGGCGCCACCGGCGGCGCGCTGGCCGCGGCCTTGCCAGCCGGCGCGGACTGGGCGCTGCTCCAGAACCTGCTCGCACAGCTTGGCCCGAAGATCGAGAGCGAAACGACCTGGCTGCGCCAGCGTGTGCACGTGGCTCAGCCCATCGACCTGCGCAGCGCCGGCGCTCAATGGAATGCCGTGGCGCAGACCCTAGCCGATCAGGCGGAGCAGTTCACGGCGGTGGCCGCA
>JAPKMV010000317.1 GCA_026645635.1 Caldilineaceae bacterium | reverse complement strand
CCCGTGTGCGGCGTTGGAGCGGCGAGCGGCGCATCGGCCACACCGGCACGCTCGACCCGCTCGCCAGCGGCGTGATCGTGCTCTGTCTGGGCCTGGCCACACGCCTGGTGGAGTATTATCAGGCCGCCCCCAAACAGTATTACGCCGAGATCGTGCTGGGCGCGGCCACCGACACCTACGATGCTACGGGAGCCGTCGTGATGACCGCACCGCCGCCCCTCCTGACCGCGCAACAGATCGACCGCGCACTGGATGCGTTCCGCGGCGCAGTCGAACAGCGCGCGCCGGCCTACTCTGCGCTCAAACAGGGAGGGGAAAGCCTCTACCGCCGGGCGCGACGGGGCGAAGTCGTCGAACCGCCCTCCCGCCCGGTCACCTTCTACGCCATCGAACTGCTGGCTTTTGCACCGCCAGACCGCCTGGCGCTGCGCGTCGCCTGCTCCGCCGGCGCCTACATCCGCAGCCTGGCCCACGACCTGGGGCTGGCGCTCGGTTCGGCCGGCTACCTGGATCTGCTGCGACGCGAGGGGGCCGGCGCATTCACCCTGGCCGACGCCCACGACCTGGCGAGCATCGAACAGGCTGGCCGCACGGAACAACTGGCGGATCTTCTGCTGCCCCTCGGCGCCGGTCTGCCACTGCCCAGCCATGTGGCCGACCCGGACACGATTGTGCGTTTTGGGCATGGCCAGAGCGTCGAGTTGGCGGCAGCGGCTGGCGGGGACGCCGATCTGCTGCAGATCTATGACAGCGCAGGCGATCTGGCCGGCATCGCCCGCCGGCTGGAGGGGACGCCCGATCACAGCCGGTGGAAAGCCGAGAAATGGCTGGCCAATGCCCTGGAGGCACATGCAGACTTACGCTGATTTGCGCGACGCACAGCTTGCGGGGCCGGTGGCCGTCACCATCGGCAACTTCGACGGCCTGCACCTGGGCCATCAGGCGCTGCTTGCCCACCTGCGCGCGCTGGCAGACGACCTGGCCGCGGCGCATAGCCGTCCGGCGGCCAGTGCGCTGGTCACCTTTTCGCCCCACCCGCTGGCCGTGCTGCGCCCGGATCGCACCCACCTGCTGCTGACGACGCCGCGCGAGCGGCTGCTGTTGGCGGCCCACAGCGGCATCGACATCGGCGTCATCCACCCCTTCACCCATGAAACGGCGCGCACCACCGCGCGCGAATTCTGCGAACTGTTGACGCACCACCTCGGCATGGCCGCCCTGCTGGTCGGCCCGGACTTCGCCCTGGGGCGCAACCGCAGCGGCGACATACCGACGCTGCGGGCGTTGGGCGAGGAGTTGGGCTTTGCCCTCCATGTACTCGACCCGGTGGCGCTGGGCGATCATCCCGTACGCAGCAGCCTGGTGCGTGAGGTGCTGCTGGCCGGCGACGTGACCGCGGCACGCGCGCTGCTCGGTCGCCCCTATCGCGCTGCGGGCGTCGTCCGCCGCGGCGATCAGCGCGGGCGCACCGTGGGCATCCCCACGGCCAACATCCAGCCGCCGGCAGACAAATTGCTGCCGGGAGATGGCGTCTATGCCACGCGTGCGCGCCTGGCCACCTTCGACCGCATCTACGATCTGCCCAGTGTGACCAACATCGGCGTGCGCCCTACAGTGGATGGGCTGCACCGCCGCATGGAGACCCATATTCTCGATTTTCCACCGTCCGGCCAGCTCGACGATCTCTACGGCGAAACCGTGGCGGTGGACTTTGTCGCCAGATTGCGCGGGGAGCAGCGGTTTCCCAGCCTGGAAGCGCTCGTCCAACAGATTCATGCGGACATCGCCCAGGCGCGCGCGATCTTTGCGGCAGAAAGTGAGTGATTGTATGAAACCGTCCTTGTCGTTCCTGCGCACCGAGGGGTTTGTGGCGCTGCTGACCGGTGCGCTGGCCATCCTGTTGCTCGCCGGCTGCTCCACGCCGGTGGCTTTGGCGGATAGCCGTAAGCCTGCCGCGCCGATTACCGCGCCATCGCTCTCCGGCCGCCTCGTCACCCGCACCGCTGCGCCGATAGCAACCACTGCGGAGTTGCAGCAGTGCCTCGACAGCGGGCTGCCCGCGTTTGGCCTGACCCTGGAAAACACAAATGTGCGCGTCGGGCCATCGACCGACTTCTGTCGCGTCGGCAAGATCGCCAGCGGCGCGGTCGTAGAGATCATCGACTATGTGATGATCACGGAGACGAAGGCGGTGGCAGCGGTGGCGGCGGCGCCCATCGCGTCGGGGCCGACCATCGGCTACAACGAAGACATCAAACCGCTCTTCGAGCGCAGTTGCAGCGCCTGCCATAACGCCATCGCCAAGACCCTTGGGCTGCAGACGACCACCTACCGCACCTTGATGGCGGGCAGCCAGAATGGGCCGGTGGTTGTGCCCGGCGACCCGGACGCGTCGAAGCTCTGGGAGATGGTGTCGCAGGGCAAGATGCCCGCCACGGGGCCGCTGCCGCTGAACGAACAGGAGCTTGTGCGCGCCTGGATCGAACAGGGCGCGGCGGAGCGTCGCGCGCCGGTTGCCAGGGCCGCGGCGCCGGCTAACACGACCAGCGCCTGGTACGCGCTGAGCAACGTCACGCTGGCCGAAGTCGCCGAGCCGTGCGAAAACGTGACGCCAGGCGCCGACTACCTGGTCAGTGCTGACCTGATTCGCCCCCTCACCTGCGGGCTGGCGCCCACCGGCGATGTGCGCCAGGTTGCCGCACGCAGCAGCACAGCCAGCGCCAACGCAGCGCCCGCCGCGGACGCGCAGGCCGCAGCCGCACCGGCGGGTGAGGTCGCAGCGGCCGCACCGGCGCCCGCCAACGTGCGTGCCGTCAATGCCACCCAGGCCGGCATCCAGGCCGCTGCGCTCGGTCTGCCCGCACCCAGCGACGACGCTCCCTACCTGACGCCCGTCGGCTTCTGCATCGAACGGCGGCTGGCCGACAACAACCGCGGTATCACGGCCATCGCCTTTGCCCCGGACGGGCGCATGTTTCTGGCGCTCGACTCCGACCTGGCGCATGACGTGGACCCGCTGATTCTCTACGATGCCTTCCACCCCAGCCGCTCCATCGCAGTTTACGATTATGTAAACGACATGACGCCGGTCGAGATCATGACCGAATCCAGCCGCATCACCGGTCTCGACTATGCCGACGGCGCGCTCTACGTGAGCCGGGCCGGCGAGGTGGGCCGCATTCCCGATGGTGGCAGCTACGAGACGCTGGCCGGCGGCTTCAAGGTGCAGAGCCAGCTCTTCCACGCCAACAACGGCATCGAGGTTGACGGCGGCTGGGTCTACGTCTCTGCCGGCGGGATGCGCGACGGCTATGTGGAAGGGCCGATTGTCGGCGTCGGTGAGGCCGGTGCACAGGACATCGTATCCGAAGGCAGCCCCTTCGCTGCGCGCATTCTCCGCGCGCCGCTGAGCACGCTGCTCAGCAGCCGCACGATTGGCGCGTTCACCACCGCAGCGCGCGGCGTGCGCAATCCCTACGGCATCGCCGCCGACCCGTCCGGGCGCATCTGGTTCACCGACAACGGCGCCACCAACGTCCCAGACGAGATCAGTGCGGGCGACGAAGTAAACATGCTCAATCCTGGCGCCATCGGCGCTGGCGAGGAGGGCACGCCCTACTTCGGCTTCCCCCTGGCGCTCTCTGGGACGCCGCCGGATTGGTACAGCGCGCCGGTGGCGGCATTGGTCAACTCCGCCGCCCCCACGGGCATCACCTGGGCCAATGGCACCGTCTATTTTGGTGTTTATGGGCGCAACCCCGGCCTCTATCGCCTGGGCCGCACTGCCAGCGGCGCCATCGTCGCCGAGCGCGTCATGATGGCGTGGCCGGTGCTGGCGGTGGAAACCGCGCCCGACGGCGCGATCTGGGTTGGCATGGGCAACGGCAACCTCTTCCGCATGACGCCGGGCTGCTGACTTTGAGCGTACACAGGCTGCCCATGCGTGCGCTCTTCGTCTCTGCCCCGCTGCCAGGCCATCTGGACTGGGGCGGATTTCTGCGCACCGCGGCAGCCTGGCAGGCGGCAGGTCATACGGCGCTGTGGGTCAGCGGCGAGGCGGTTGCGCCGCTGGTGAGGGCCGAAGAGATCCCCTTTGCCGCCTTGAACGAAACCGGTTGGCGCTGGCCGCCGCCCCCGCCGCTGCCCGCGCCCACCGCCCCAGAACAACGTACAGCCTGGCAAGCTGCACGGGCTGTACGTGCTCTCGACCAGTGGCTAGACGCTGCGCGTGTGGCCGCGGCTGTCGACGAACTCACCACGCTGGCAGAGCGCTTCCAACCCGACCTCATCGTCAGCGAGATGTTCGTGGCCGCCGCGGGCATGGTGGCCGAGCGGCTGGGCGTCCCTTTCGCAGTGGCTGGCTGGCCGGCGCTAGACAATGCTGCCGCGTCGCCCGCCGATCCTCTGGCTGCCATCGCACGCCAGCGGCTGGAACGGCTGCTGGCGCGCTGGCAGTTGACCGGCCAGAATTGGACGGCGGAGGGGCCGCCGGCGCTGCGCTCACCTCACCTGCACCTGACCTACTGGTGCGCGACCTGGTACCGCGGGCTGGCGCTGCTGCCGCAGACCGCACACGTCGGCGGTGCGCCGCCCGACGTCCTGCCGCCGCTACCCGACCTGCCGGACCCGGAGGAACTCCCCTGGGTGCTGATTACGTTGGGCACGAGCTTTGACGACGACCCGGCGTTTTACGTTGCCGCAGCAAAGGCGGCGCACCAACTTGGCTGCCTGCCGCTGCTGGTGGGGCGCAGCATCTTGGAGCAGGCCGGCGGGCTTGACCTGCCGCCGGTCGTGGCGGTGCGCGATTCGGTGGACTTCCGCCGCGTGCTCCCCTACACCGTTGCTGCGATCCACCACGGCGGCGCCGGCATTGGGCTGCATCTGCCGCCGCGCACCGTCACGTCGGCGCGCCTGGCCGCGGCGCTGGCCGCGCTCCTCCCCGACCTGTCCGAACAGCGCCACAACGCCGAACAACTACGTTCTGAGTTGACGCAGTTGGGTGGTGCGGCCTACGCCGCCGTACTATTGGAGAAGACTGTGACAGGGTGAGTTGGGTGAAGTCAGCACCGCTCGCAGCTTGCCCTTTTTTGCATTCATCAAGGGAGATCGGACC
>JAPKMV010000316.1 GCA_026645635.1 Caldilineaceae bacterium | reverse complement strand
GCGTCATCTATCCGGTGGCGGGCAATTGGGTGCAGGGTGGCGGCTGGCTTAGCGCGCTGGGACGCAACTTGAACCTGGGACACGGCTTTGTCGATGTCGGCGGCGCGGGCACGGTCTTCTTGCTGGCTGCGCTCTTCGCCCTGGCCGCGCTGGTCGTCTGGGCGCCGCGGCGTGCGCCGCCCAGCGCGGCGCTGCCTCCCACCTATCAACCACTGCTCACGGTGACTGGGAGCCTGCTGCTCCTTACCGGGCTGTTGGGCTGGCTGTGGGCGAATCCGCTGCAGGTGGAGGCGCTCTCCAGCGTGGCGCTGTTGCGCGGCAGCACAGGCATCCTGTTGGCGGCGGTGGGTGGGACGATTGTGCCCCTGTTGTACACCTGGTTCGTGGCGGGTGGCGCCGATCCGACGATGACCGGACGCGGGCTGGCTGCCGGCGCCATTGCCGGGCTGGCCGCAGCGCCCTTTATGCAGCTCGGCCCCCAACTTCTGGTCGGCGTGCTCGCCGGCGCAACCGTGCCCTTTCTCACCTACATTGCCGACCACCTGCTGGGGATTGACGACGCCACCGGCGTGGTGGTCGTGGCGGCCTTGCCCGCAATGGTGGGTCTGCTGCTGGCGGGCATCTTCGCCGACGGCGCAGCGGGCAGCGGCTGGCAAGTAACCGGCGCAGGCGCGTATCTTGGCGTGGCGGGTCAAGGTGTCTCCGGCTTGCTCACGGCCGCAGGCTTTCAGCGCGATTTCCCCGGCCAGTTGCAGGCGCAGGTGATCGGCATCGTGGCGTTGAGCCTGTGGGGCTTTGTCACCGGGTTGCTGGTCTGCGCGCCGCTGGCGCTGCTCTTCCACGGCTTGCAGCGCAGCGCAACCGCCGACGTCAGACAGGAGCCGCTCACGCCCCCGCTTGAGCGTCCGATTCAGCCCTTCAACGAGTAGCTGGCCAACGTCGTGTAGACGGGGCCGCTGGGACGCAGATCGCTCTGAATGAAGGCGACTGCGCTCACGGTGAAGTGCACTGCGGCAAGCAGCGCGGCGCAGCGAGTCTGCGCGCGCTGTATGTGTTCACCCAACTGCTGGCGCGCTGACGGGCTGGCATCCCTGGCAATGCGACCGATGGTCAGATGCGGGGTAAAGGGCCGCGTCTCTGCGGCGAAGCCAGCCGCCTGGACTGCGCCTTCCACGGCGGTCTGCACGCGCATCAATTCGGCGCTCGCCCCCGAAAAATCGACCCAGATGATGTTGGGGCGGCGCCAGTTGGGGAAGCAGCCGAGTTGATGCAGCGCCAGCGGGCACGCAGGCTGCGCGGGCAGGCGGCTGGCAAGTTCATGCTCCACCGACAGCCGCTGCGCGTCGCTGGTCTCACCGAGGAAGCGTAGGGTCAGGTGGAGATTCTGCGGGGTTGTCCAGCGCACAAGATTGGCGAGCTGGGCGTCGGCCAGGCTGCGGGCGAGGCGTTGCGCCACCTCCGCCAGCACCTGACGCACGGCGGTGGGCATTTCGACGGCGACAAAGGTGCGCACGGAATTGCCGACTACACTAGCGACGCCGGTTGCTGTGGCGGTCGTAGAACTCGCGCTGAGACGAGCGGCTGCGCATAAACATCACGCTGGTAATCAGCCCCAGTATCCCCAGCCCGGTGGCGCCGGTGAAGGTCATGCAGAGCAGCATCACCATCAGGTTCTGGCTGGTCGGCTCCACCAGATTGACCAACTGTGCCAGACCAGCCGTAGGCGTGACCGTCGGCAGCGGTGTCATGCCGGGGCCAAAGATGACCGCTTCCAGCGTGGGTGAGGCCGTGGCGACAATGTAGGCGGGCGTCGGTACGGCCGCGACGCTATCGGTGCGTAGTTGGGGCGCTTCCGGGGTCATGCCTGGCGCGTCGCTGAATGCCTGGGGCGCTGCCGCGGCCAATGCCTGCGGCATGGTCGGTGTGGCCTCAACGGCTGCCGCAACAGCGGCGCCGTCGGTGTTGGTTTGCATGGTGGGGCTGGGATAGCTGGTCGGTGTCTCCGTGGGCGGAGACGACGTGTCGGACGTTGGGCTGGGATAGCCCAGGGCCGCCTGTGCCGTGGCCGTCGCCGCCTGGTCAAAGCTCTGTTGCAGCAGCAGCGCCTGAGCGGTGGCTGTGGCGCCCAAGGGATCTGCGCCTTGCTGTGTCAACAGCGCCTGTGCCGTTGCCGTAGCGCCGAAGGGGTCTGCGCCCTGCTGGATCAACAGCATCTGGGCCGTAGCGGTGGCCGCCAGTGAGTCGAAAACCGGTGGGCCACCGGGCGTCGGCGTGATGGCCGGCGTTGCTCCGGGCGGCAGCACGGGCCGCTCGCCAAAGGGCTTGGGCGTCGGCGTCATGCTGATGCCGTAGCCGCAGAGGTCTTGCACTTCGCCGGCAGTGCCGTCGGTGGTCAGTTCCAGCAAGCGAAAGCAATAGGGCACGCCCGGTTCCAACTGCGTCACCTCGAAGGTGTAGAGCGCACCGGCGCCTTGACGCCCTTTGGCGGGCACGTAGCCGATGGAATGGAAGGCCGTTTCTGGCTCATCGTCGCGCCGGCAGAGCACATCGAAGCCGCTGACGTTGGCTTCTGCCCTGGTGTTCCACTCCAACACGACGCCGCTCGGGGAGGAAATGGCGGAAAAGTAGTCGAATTCGACAGCGGCCAGGAGCGGCTGCACCCACAACATGGCGGCAAAGAGCAAGGTGCTGGCCAGGGCCAAGATGCCGCCAACCAGCGACCCCCTGTGCGCCTTGCTACTTACATTGGCCGACGAACCATCTGTCAAACGATTACCCATGAACCCGAATCTCACACTACGTTGCAATCACACCCGACCACACGAACTGCCGCCAACAAAGACCGGCGGCGCTATGAAAACGAATGCGCCGCCGACCTCACGCGCCTGGATTTGCCGCTTTGCGCCGATTCTAGCACGCGGCGCGGCAAAACTCGATACGGTTTTCGTTGTATCTTTACTAACCCGCCGCTACTACCGGCGCTACTCCATTAACGCTCGCCGTTGGGATCGGGTTCATCGGGAGGGAGCAGCCCCGTAAGCAAGTCGCGCCATTCGTCGAGGCAAGCGCGGGTCAAGCCGCTGTTATACCAGACGCGCATCTCATAGAGCAGGGTGTGGGTAAGCGCGGCATGGGCGGCCACTGCTGCCGGCGACTCATCGCCGGCCAGCGTTTCGTAATCGGGGCTGGCAGCCAGCCACGCATCCACCATCGCGTCGGCCGCCGTTGGCCGGGGACCCCACTGCGCCTGCAATTCCCAATCTTCGTCGAAGACGAAGATTTGCGGCAAGTCCCACTCCTCGAGCGCCGCGGTCATGTCCAGATCAGGCAACAAGAGCGCCAGCGGGCGCAGGGTTTCCTCGTCCTCATCCTCGACGATGCGCATGTCGCACCGCACACCGGCCTCCACCAGGCGCGCCACGATGGGCAGGACGGCGGCCGTGTCAGGATCGTTTTCAGTCACGACGGCGACAATGTGAAGCGTATCGGGAAAGCGGGACGCCAACTCCTGGAGGTCAGCCGGCAGCCGCACTTCGTCGAAGCGCATCAGCAGCAGTTCGCCGTAGTTGGTGGCGCGGTTGGCGAACTCGCTGAATACTGGCAGCGCCAGATAGGTGACCATCTTGTCGCGCACCGGGATCGGCCGCGGAGGAAGCGCAGGAGCAGCCGCGACCATCGTCACGACGGCGTCGGCGGTTGCGGCAAGGTCTGCCGCGCCGACAACCGCATAGGTTTCCTCGTCCGCAAGTACTTCAACTTCATCTTCCGGCAGCTCGTCATCGAAACTGTCCAGCGCATAGCCGTCTGGCTCGTCGTCCAGTGTATCGTCGATCCAATCATTCATGGCGGTCTATCTCTCTCACTTCCAGTCTCGTCTCGATTTTCGGTCGGCGTCTGTCCGTCTGCGCCCCACGCCCTCGCTGTGCCCCCCGCGGCGCCTCTGCGATCTCCGTGTAGGCGCATCCCCCCCGCCGCAGTTTACTTCTCCACCCGCGCACGGAACCAGCGGATCGTCTCCTCCATGCCCTCGCGCAGGTTCACCTGTGGCGCCCAGCCCAGGATGCGCTGCGCCTTGCCGATGTCGGGCTTGCGCTGCTTGGGGTCGTCCACCGGCAGCGGCTCGAAGCGGATGCCTGCGGGGTTGCCGGTCAGTTCGTTGATCACCGTGGCGAACTCATGGATCGTCAGTTCGGTGGGGTTGCCGATGTTGACCGGCTCCACCTCGTCGCTGAGCAGCAGGCGGTAGATGCCCTCGATCAAGTCGCTCATAAAGCAGAAGCTGCGCGTCTGCTTGCCCTCGCCGTAGACGGTGAGCGGCTGGCCGCGCAGCGCCTGGCTGACGAAGTTGGGCACGACGCGGCCGTCGTTGAGCCGCATACGCGGGCCATAGGTGTTGAAGATGCGCACGATGCGCGTGTCCACGCCGTGGCTGCGGTGGTAGGCCATCGTCAGCGCCTCGGCGTAGCGCTTGGCCTCGTCGTAGACGCCGCGCGGGCCGATCGGGTTGACGTGGCCCCAGTAGCTCTCGTTCTGCGGATGGATCAGCGGGTCGCCGTAAACTTCACTGGTGCTGGCGAGCAGGAAGCGCGCCTCCTTGGCCAGCGCCAGTCCCAGCGCGTTGTGGGTGCCCAGGCTGCCCACCTTGAGCGTCTGGATCGGCAATTCCAGGTAATCAATTGGGCTGGCTGGGCTGGCAAAGTGTAGAATGGCGTCCAGCGGCCCTTTCAGGTAAATATACTCGGTGACGTTGTGGTAGATAAATTGAAAGCGCCGGTTGCCGGCCAGGTGGGCAATGTTGTCCGTTGAGCCGGTGATGAGGTTGTCCATCGCGATCACGTCGTGGCCTTCGGCCAGCAGGCGGTCGCAGAGATGGCTGCCCAGGAAACCGGCGCCGCCGGTGACGAGAACACGCATAAGTTGCTTAAACCCTTTCTTCGAGACGATTCATGTATCCAGCGCTGCCTTTTGGCCCCTTCACCTTGCCTACCGGCCCGATCTTCGCCCTGCTCGCCGGTTACTTCGGTCTGGAAGCCGCCGCCCGCTTTGGGCGCAGATTTGGTCTGCGCAGCGATGATGTCTGGAACGCCGGTCTATTGGGCGTGCTTGCGGGCTTC
>JAPKMV010000315.1 GCA_026645635.1 Caldilineaceae bacterium | reverse complement strand
GGTGCACATAGTCCTCGGTGGCCGGGTCGTTGAACGCCGCGATCGCCGCTTCCTGCCCCATGGTCGGCGCCGACATGATCAGGTACTGGTGAATCTTGCGCATGGCGCTGAGCAACTCGTCCGGCCCCAGCGCGTAGCCGATGCGCCAGCCGGTCATGGCGTAGTCCTTGCTCATGCCGCCCAGGTGGATCGTGCGCTCGGCCATGCCGGGCAGCGCGGCGAACATGATGTGGTCGTGGCCGCCGTAGACCAGCCGGTCGTAGATCTCGTCGGAGATCACGATCAGGTCGTGCTTCTCGGCGATGCGCGCCAGTTCCAACATGCCGGCCATGTCCATCACCGCGCCGGTGGGGTTGCTGGGGAAGCCGATCAGCAGCGCCTTCGTGCGCGGGGTGATCGCGGCCTCCACGGCCTTCGGATCGACGAAAAAGTTGTCGCGGGCATAGGTGGGCACATCCACCACCGTACCGCCGGCCAGGATCACGCTGGCCGTGTAGCTCACGAAGCAGGGCTGCGGCACGATCACCTCGTCGCCCGGGTCGAGGATCGCCTGCATGGCGATGTACATGGCCTCGCTCACGCCCACGGTGATCAGCACCTCGCGCTCGATGTCGTACCAGGGCGCGCCGTAGCGCTCGCGCAGGTTGCGCGCCACCGCCTCGCGCAGTTCGTAGATGCCGGAGTTGCTGGTGTAGGCGGTCTGTCCCCGCTGCAAGCTGGCGATGCCCGCCTGCAGGATCGGCGGCGGCGACACGAAGTCCGGCTCGCCGATGCCCAGGCTGATCACATCTTCCATCGTCGCTGCGATGTCGAAATACTTGCGGATGCCGGAGGGCGGCACCGCCTGCACGCGCTGGCTGAGGCGGCTGCTCATCGAACGCATCGGCTGCGCGTGGCCGTTGCTGCCGTTCTTGTACGGTGAACCGACGGTCGCAGTCGTGCTGGTCGGCGTCAAAATCGTATTCATGGTTGGTGCATCCCTTATTTGGTCGAACAAATTCGCAAATTCATGTAGCTCACGCTACTCACTTTGAGCGAGCTTCGGGGCGTTCTTGTCACCCCCTCACCCGCTCACCCCCTCACCCTGTCAGGCATCAGGTGAGCTGCGCGCAGATCGAGCCGGTTGACGCCGTTCGCAGTGTGTGGTCCGGTCCAGCCCACTCACTGCCGGCGGCGAGCTGTGGCCAGACCGCCGACGCCCGCACCGGCGGCAGCCCCGCAGCGCCGGTCATTGTGCAGAAGAACGCGTTTATCTGACATAGTGCTTCACGTAATCCGGCGCATCGATGCCTTCCCGCAGCCGCGGGTCCGCCAGCGGCGCCTGCGCCTGCATCTGGAAGGGCAGCACGCCGGCCCAGATGGGCAGCGCGTAATCTTCTTCGTCGTCGCCCGGCGGCCCGGTGCGCACCTTGGCCGAAGCGCTGTCGATGGGCACGCCCACCACCAGCGTGGCGTCCAGTTCCTTGGGCGTTGGGAGGCGGGCATCGGCCCAGCGGCCCCGCGCCAGGTGCTCGCTGACAGCTTCCAGCGCGGCCAGCTTCTCGGCGCCCTCTTCGATCAACCGGCCATGCCCAAAGAGCACCGCCGAACGGTAGTTCATCGAGCTGTGAAAGACCGAACGGGCCAGCACCAGCCCATCCACCAGCGTCACCGCGATGGCGACGGCGTTGCCCGCGGCGATGTGCTTCATCAGCCGGCTGGCCCGCGCCCCGTGCAGGACGATCTCGTCGCCCAGGCGGCCGTGGATGGTCGGAATCACGAAGGGCTGGTCGCCGTCCACAAACGCAACGTGGCAAATCAGCCCCTCATCCACGATGGCGTAGATCGTCTCTCGGTCATAGCGCCCCCGCTCCGGCAGGCGGCGCACCCGGTTCAGCGCGGTCTTGTCAAAAGTGTCCATGCTGGCCTCAGACCTCCGCCCAGTAGCGATGCCAGGTCGTCGCCCGCTCGTAGGCGTGCGCGGCGCGCAGGAGCGTCGCCTCGCCGAGGTGCGGCCCCATCAACTGCAGGCCGATGGGCAGCCCCGCTTCGTCGAAGCCGCAGGGCACGCTGACGCCGCACATGCCCGCCAGGTTGAGCGTCACCGTGAGCACGTCGCTCAGGTACATCGCCAGCGGGTCGTCCGCCTTCTCGCCGATGCGGAAGGCCGTCGTCGGCGCCACCGGGCAGGCGATCACATCCACCTGGGCAAAGGCGCGCTCGAAATCCTGCTTGATCAGTGTGCGCACCTGCTGCGCCTTGAGGTAGTAGGCGTCGTAGTAGCCCGCGCTCAAGGCATACGCGCCGAGCATGATGCGCCGCTTCACCTCCGCGCCGAAGCCCTCGCCGCGGGTAGCGCGAATGTTTTCCATCATCGCCGATGCGCCCGCACTGTAGCCGTAGCGGATGCCGTCGAAGCGGGCCAGGTTGGCGCTGGCCTCCGCGGTGGCCACCAGGTAGTAGACAGGCAGCGCCTTGTCGGTGTTGGGCAAGTTGATGGGCGTCACCGTGGCGCCCAGGCGTTCCAGTTCAGCCACCGCAGCGCGCACCGCGTGCTCCACCGCCGGCTGCATCCCCGCCACGAAATACTCCTGGGGCAGGCCGATGCGCAGCCCGGCGATGTCGCCGTCGAGCGCGGCCAGGTAATCGGGCGTCTCGGCGGGCAGGCTGGTGCTGTCGTAGGGATCGTGGCCGGCCATCACCTGGAGCAGCAGCGCGGCGTCGCGCACGTCTTTGGCCAGGATGCCCACCTGATCCAGGCTGCTGCCGTAGGCGATCAGTCCGTAGCGGCTGATGCGCCCGTAGGAGGGCTTCAGCCCTACGATGCCGCAGAAGGAGGCGGGCAGGCGCACACTGCCGCCGGTGTCGGTGCCCAGCGCGGCGAGCGCCATCTGCGCCGCCACGACCGCGCCGGAGCCGCCGCTGCTGCCGCCGGGCACCCGGTCGGTATCCCATGGGTTGTGCGTCGTGAAGTAGCCGCTGTTCTCCGTGCTGGAACCCATCGCAAATTCGTCCGTGTTGGTCTTGCCCAGCATGACCATGCCCGCGGCTTCCAGCCGGGCCACCGCGGTGGCGGTGTAGGGCGGATTGTAGTTGTCGAGGATGCGGCTGCCGCAGGTCGTGCGCACGCCCGCGGTGCTGAGGACATCCTTGATCGCCAGGGGGACGCCCAGGAGCGGCGCATCCTCGCCGGCCGCGCGGCGGCGGTCAGCCGCGACAGCCTGGACGCGCGCCTGCTCGGCGGTCACGGTCAGGTACGCCTGGATGCGGCCATCGACGGCGGCGATGCGGTCGAGCAGCGCCTGGGTCAGCATGAGCGATGTGAAGTCGCCCCGGCGCATGCCGGCGAGGGCTTCGTGGATGGTGAGTTCGTGCAGCGGTTTTGTCATGATTCGGCAGTCGTAAGCGGCGGCGCTCAGTCTTCGAAGACGGCGCGCACACGGAAGAAACCATCGTCGGCGTCGGGCGCATTGCCCAGGGCCACGTCGTTGGGCAGGGAAGGCGCGGCATCGTCGTCGCGCATCACGTTTTGCAGCGGCAGCACATAGGGCGTAGGTGGCACGTGGCTGGTGTCCACCTGCTGCAAGCTCGCCGCATAGTCGAGGATGGCCGAAAGCTGCTGCGCGAAGCGGTTCACTTCGTCGTCAGTCAGTTTGAGTTTGGCCAGTTCAGCGACGTGGCGCACATCCTGGGTAGTGAGTGACATAAGCGACTCCAACAAAAAACGTCGTGGCATTGACAAGTCCACGACGTTCTGCAAGCAGCACAGTCAAACAAAAACGCCGTGGTGCGTGCCACGGCGCCGGCTTTCTTTTAAGCCGTCACCGGGACACGCGTCTAGCTGCGGCAGCCTTGGCGGCTCCAGCGGCGACACAATATCCATTGGCGACGGTTACAGTCAAGTGCTTCGGCATACCAGTTTTCGTAAGCAAATTTCCACAACTTTCGGCAGCAGTATAGCGACGCGCCGCGGCAGTGTCAAGTCACCCGGATGGCGGGCGGCGATTATCACGGTTTGGCGAACCTGGCTGCTGCTGGCTAGAATGCGGGCACGCTGTTAGTCAAACCAACTCACGCAAAGACGCCAAGTCGCCAAGAGAAGACCCCTTCGCGTCTTTGCGTCTTTGCGTGAGCCAGAGGCAAGGAACTTCACCATGCGCCCCACCATCCAGGTCGCCGATTCCCACCTGCTCGACCGCATCATCGACGAGGCGCGCCATATCCTGGCGACGACCGGCATGGAGGTGCGCGGCCCGGCGCTGCGCCAGCGTCTGCTCGATGCCGGGCTGCCGGTCGCGGCTGATGGCCGCGTCCTATTTCCTGCGGATGTGATCGACCGGGCGCTGGCGGCCGCGCCGGCCTCGTTCACGCTCTACGACCGCAACGGCGCGCCCCACGCTGAAATCGGCGGTGACCACGTACACTTCGTGCCCGGCTCCAGCGGCCTCAAGGTGCAGGATCACCGCACGGGGCGCACGCGCGACGCCACCACCGCCGACTTCGTGGAGTATGCGCGGCTGTGCGACGGGCTGGAGCACGTCCATTACCTCGCCACGGCCTTTTCCACCGGCGACGACATCGAGCCGGGCGTTTCCGACGCCTGGCGGCTGCTGCTCTGCCTCACCAACTCGACGCGGCCGGTGGTGTCAGGCGCGTTCACCGAACATGGCGTCCCGCGCATGGCGGCGATGATGCAGCTTTTTCGCCGCGACCGCGCGGATTTGATCGCCCGCCCAATGTCCATCTTCACCATCACCGCGACGGGTAACTTCCGCTACAGCGAGGACTCCTGCCAGAATCTGATCGACTGCGTGGAGGCGGGCATTCCCGTCGAGATCGTGCCAGTGACGCTGATGGGGCTGACGGCGCCGGTGACGCTGGTGGGGTCGGCGGTCTTTCACGCGGTGGACACCCTGGCCGGCGTGGTCATGGCGCAGATCGTGCGGCCCGGCGCGCCAGTGCTCTACGGCGGCGCGCCGGCCGAGTTTCACATGCGCGAGACCACGTCGCCCATGCTCGGCATCCAGGCGCTCTACCTGGATGTGCTCAACGCTCAGGTGGGCAAGCGGCTGGGGCTGCCGGTGCAGGCGTACATGGGGCTGAGCGACGCCAAGGAACTGGATGCCCAGGCGGGGGCAGAGACCTTCGGCAG
>JAPKMV010000314.1 GCA_026645635.1 Caldilineaceae bacterium | reverse complement strand
ACGAGCGGGGCCAGGAGCAGGGGCTGGCCAACCTGCGTTCGATCCTCTCCAGCCTGCAAAAACAGCTCAAACCCTATCTGATCGTCACGCGCCAGACCATCGCCTTCGACCCGGCCAGCCGCTTCTGGCTGGATGTGGCCGCATTCGAGGCGCAGATCGCCGCGGCGGGCGGCGACCCCGCGGCACTGCGCGCGGCTGCGGCGCTCTACCGCGGCGATTTCCTGGAGGGTTTCTACCTGCGCGAGAGCGCCGGTTTCGAGGAGTGGGCGCTGCTGGAGCGGGAGCGGCTGCAGCGCGCGGCCGTTGCGCTCTTCTGGCGCCTCACCGACGCCGCCGCGGCCACGGGCGACTACCTGGCGGGTCTGGGCTATGTGGATCAACTGCTGCGCGCCGACAACCTCAGCGAGCGCGCCCACCGCCAGAAGCTGCTGCTGCTGGCGCGCGCCGGCCAATTCAACGCGGCCATGCAGCACTTCGAACTCTACCGCCGCCTGCTGGAAGAGGAACTGGGCGTGGCGCCGGAGCCGGAGAGCCTGGCGCTGCTGGCCCAAATCCGCACTGCGCGGGAAGTGCGCCCGCCCCAACTGCCGCCGCCCGCGCCCCACTTCGTCGGGCGCAGCCAGGAACTGGCGGACCTGCTGGCGCGGCTGACCGACCCGGCCTGCCGCCTGGTTACGCTGCTGGGCGCCAGCGGCATGGGCAAGACGCGGCTGGCGGTGGAGACCGCGCGCAGCCTGGCCGTGCAGCAGCCCGGGCGCTTTCTCCACGGCGTCTGCTTCGTGCCGCTGGCCGGCATGGACGATGCCCGGCTCTTGCCTGCGCACCTGGCTGCGGCGCTGGGCGCACCGTCCGCTGGCCAGGAGGAGCCGCAGCAGCAGGTGGCGGCCTTCCTGCGCGACCGGGAACTGCTGCTGGTGCTCGACAACTTCGAGCCGCTCATGGACGCGGCAGACTGGCTGAGCGAGCTGCTGGCCGCCGCGCCCCAGGTGAAGCTGCTCGTCACCTCCCAGGAGCCGCTCCGCCTGCGCGAGGAGTGGCTTTTCGACCTGGGCGGACTGGACGCACCGGAGCAGGATCTGGCGGTGTGGGACGCCGCCGCAGGCTACAGCGCGGTGGCCCTTTTCTTGCAGATCGCCCGGCGGCTGCTGCCCGCCTACCAGCCCGCTCCGGACGATCTGCGCGCCATCTGCCACGTCTGCCGCACCTTGCGCGGGATGCCGTTGGGCATCGAGCTGGCCGCGGCCTGGATTCGCCAGTACGCGCCCGCGCAGATGGCCGCGGCGATCGCCGAAGATCTGGACTTCCTCACCACCAATCTGCGCAACGCGCCCGAGCGCCATCGCAGCCTGCGCGCCGCGTTCGACTACTCCTGGCGGCTGCTGGCGCCGGCCAGCCAGGCGATCTTCGCCCAGTTGGCGGTCTTTCACGGCGGGTTCGACCTGGACGCCGCCGCCGCAGTCGCCGGCGCCAGCGGGCAGGAACTGGCCGCGCTGGCCGAAAAGTCGCTGCTGACGCGGGCGGCCGACCGCTACGACATGCACCCCATGCTCGCCCGCTTCGCCGCGGAGCAGCTTGCCGGCGACCCGCCCGCGCACCATGCCGCGCAGGCGCGCCACGCGGCCCACTACCTGGCCTTCCTGGCAGCCCAGGGTGACGGCGAGGAACCGGCGCAGCGCCAGGCCATCCTGGCCGAACTGCCCAACATCCGCGCGGCGTGGCAGTGGGCCGCCACAACCCGCAGCGTGCATCTGCTGCTGCCGGCTGCGGTGACGCTGCACAACTTCTACAGCGCGCAAAGCTGGTTCCGCGAAGGGATTGACGCCTTTGCGTTCGCCCTGGCCCAGCTTCCGGTCGCGCCGGAGGATGCGCTCCTCGCCGAGACGCGCTGCAGCCTCCTGGCGCGCCAGGCGCGGATGCACATCCACATCGGCGAGCTGGCGCAGGCGCGCCGGGCGCTGGACGCGGCGCACGATCACCTGGCCGGGCTGGACGACCCCGCGCCCCTGGCCACCATTCTGGGCTACATGGCGATCACCGCCTACTACGCCGGCGAGATCGAACAGGCCATCGACCTGGCGACCCGCGGCCTGGCGTTGGACGAGGCGGCCGGCGATCGCAACGGCGTCGGCTTTGCCCACAATTTCCTGGGCAGTTGCTACAAAGCCCGCGGCGACTACGCGGCTGCGGCGGAGCACTTCACCCGCTCCGTGGCAGTCTACGCCGCGCTGGGCGACGACCTGGGCCGGGCGATGACGCTCAACAATCTGGGCAACCTGGCCCAGGCGCAGGGTGACTTCGCCGCCGCCCACGACTACTATCTGACCTGCAGTCGCCTCTTCCAGAGCCACAACCACACTCACGGCGCGGCGACCACCCTGGCCAATGCCGGGCGGCTGGCGCGCAAACTGGGCAACCTGGCCGAGGCGACCGCGCTGCTCCAGGAGAGCCTGGCGCTCAAGCGGGAGATGCAGGACAGCCGCGGGGTGGCCGTGGCGTTGATCGGTCTCGCCGATGTGGCGACCGCTGCCGGCGACGACGCAGGACGCGGGTATCTTGCCGAGGGTCTTGCGTTGGCCCAGCAGGTGGGCGAGGTCAAGCTAATGCTGGAGGGGCTGGCCGTGTGGGGGGCGCTGCGCTGCCGGGAGGACGCCGATCCTGCATGGGGCGCGGGCCTGTTGGCCTTCACTCTCACGCACCCCGCCACCGCACAGGAGGTTCGCGACCAGGTGGAGCTTGCCCGGTCCACGCTCTCCCCGGCAGTCTGGCAGAGGGCGGTGGTCTGGGCAAAGGCGCAGACGCTCGATGCGCTGGTGCAGGCGGGCATAGCGGCTGCGCAATGAAGCAGACGCCTCCTGTATATGCGACGTTCGGCTGATCCGATGCGCAACGGGATGTGTTATACTCATTTCATGTCGAACCCGCAGCACTGGCGCTGCCTCAAGCGCGTCCCTGGCTGCGCTTGAAAGCTGGCAACAATCGAGGTAACCGATGAAAGACTCATTGGCGCACATCCTTCTGGTGGAAGACAACCGCATGGATGTCGAACTCACACTGGATGCGTTCAACGAGGCGCGCCTGCTGAACGCCATCCATGTCGCACCCAACGGCCAGGACGCCCTTGACTATCTCTTTGGCCGCGGCCCCTACACTGACCGCAGCGCCCATCCCCTGCCGAGCCTGGTGCTGCTGGACCTCAAACTGCCGGGCATCGATGGCTTCGAGGTGCTGCGCCAGATCAAATCGACCGCGATGCTCAAGCGGCTGCCGGTGATCATCCTCACTTCCTCCAAGGAAGAGGGCGACCGCGCGCTTTCCTATGACAATGGCGCCAACAGCTACCTGGTCAAGCCCGTGTCTTTCGATGGCTTTTTGGACGTTGTGCGCAAGATTGAAGGCTACTGGCTGTCGCTCAACGTGGCGCCGCCAGGGGAGTAAAGCGTGCAGAAACCGGTGCGAATTCTTTACGTCGACGACTCTCCCTTTGATCGCGCCCTCGTGCGGGATGCCCTGGAGCAGGAGGTTGGCCGTTTTCAGGTCGTCGAGGCGGCATCCCGCGCCGAGTTCTTCGAGCGGCTGGCAGAGGGCGGCTATGACCTGGTGTTGAGCGACTTCAACATCCTCGGCTTTGAGGGCTTGCAGGTGATCGACGCCGTGCAGACGCAAGAACCGGGGGTTCCCGTGGTGATCGTCACCGGCACCGGCTCTGAGGAGATTGCGGTGGCTGCGCTCAAGCGCGGCGCGGCGGACTATGTGATCAAAACACCGCAGCATATTCAACGGCTGCCCCTCACGATCCGGGCTGTTTTGGAGCGGACGCTGCTGGAAGCCGAGCGCCTGCAAAAGGATCGGCAACTGCGCTATCAGGCGGAGCAGATCACCCAAATCATGCGCAGCGTGCCCGACGGGGTGCTGCTGCTGGACAGCGAAAACCGCATCTCGCTGGCCAACCCGATTGCGCAGTCCATGCTCATCCAACTGGGCGGTGCGCAGCCCGGCGACACGCTTACCGTGCTGGCCGACCGCCCCCTGACCGAACTGCTGACATCGCCGCCCCTGGGGCAGTGGCATGAGTTGAACCAGGAGGGGCGCACCTTCGAGGCGATCGCACGGCCGCTGCTCACCAACGGCCCGATGCCCGGCGGGTGGGTGCTGCTCCTGCGCGATGTGACGGAGCAGCGGTTGGTGCAGCGCCAATACCACAGCCAGGAGCGGTTGGCCGCGGTCGGCCAGCTTGCAGCCGGCATCGCCCACGACTTCAACAACCTCATGGGCGTGATCGTCCTCTATGTGGAGCTGCTTGCCCGCGCACCGGACATCGGCCCGCAGCACCAGGCCCGCCTTGCCATCATCATGCAGCAGGCGGAGCAGGCCGCCCAGTTGATCCGCCAGATTCTCGACTTCAGCCGGCGCTCGGTGTTGGAGGCGCAGCCGCTCAACCTGCAGCAGCTCCTGCGCGAAGAGATCCGACTCTTGCGACGGCTCTTGCCCGAACACATCGAAGTGGCCTTTCACAGCGCCGAGGACGAGTGTCTGGTCAATGCGGACGCCACGCGGCTGCGTCAGATCGTGCTGAACCTGGCCGTCAATGCGCGCGACGCCATGCCCCAGGGCGGCCAGCTCACGCTCGAGCTGGCGCGCGTCACCGTGGGCAGCGGCCGCGATCGCCCCGTGCGCGGCATGAGGCCAGGCGCCTGGATCCGCCTGACGGTGACGGACACCGGCTCGGGCATCCCCGCAGAGAACCTGGATCGCATCTTCGAGCCGTTCTTCACCACCAAGCCGCCAGGCGCCGGCTCCGGCCTGGGGCTTGCCCAGGTGCATGGCATCGTCGCGCAGCATGGCGGTCAGATCAGCGTTGCGAGCCAGGTGGGTGTGGGCACGACCTTCGCCATCTATCTGCCCGCACTCACCACCGGAGTGCCTGATGTGGGCAGCGCGCCGCCGCCGGAAGCCGCCGAAGGCAACGGCGAGCTGATACTGGTGGTGGAGGATAGTGAACCGCTGCGTGCAGCCTTGGCGAGCTTTCTGCAAGGGTGGCGCTATCGCACCCTGGAAGCAGCCAATGGCGTGCAGGCGCTGGCGCAGATGGCGGCGACCACCGAGCCGGTGGCGCTGGTGCTGAGTGATGCGGTCATGCCCA
>JAPKMV010000313.1 GCA_026645635.1 Caldilineaceae bacterium | reverse complement strand
CGAAATCAGCATCTACGGCGCCGACGCCCCAACCCACGACGCCATCACACGCCGCCCCGGCTCCTTTGCCCGCACCACCGCGGCGCTAGGTTTGCTGGCCGAACGCAGGGTGCGCACCGTGCTCAAGGTTCCCCTCATGCACGAAAATATCCGCCAATTCTGGCAAATCAAGCAACTGGCCACCGACCTGGGCGCGCGCTTCCGCTTCGACCTGACGCTGATCCCGAAGCTGAGCGGCGACCCCGCGCCGCTGCGCCACCGGCTCACCTATGCCGACCTGCTTTGGTTCTACCGGCAGACGCTGACGCCGGCCCACAGCGGCGCACGGGCACTGGCGCCGGGCTGCCGCACCTGCAACATCGGCGTCAGCGCAGTCGCAATCGACCCACACGGCAGCGTCTACCCCTGCCTGGAGACGCGACGCAGCGCAGGCAACATCCGCACCGCTCCCCTGCGCACCATCTGGGAACAGGCGGCGGTGTGGAGCGAAGTGCGCAGCCTCACCATCGATGCACTGCCCGTGTGCAACACCTGCACGCTGCGCGACCTCTGCGCCCGCTGCCACGGTCTGGCCGGCCTGGAGCACGGCGATCTGCGCCAGCCGGCGACGGCCAACTGCGTGCAGACGTTGGCGAAGCGCCAGGCGCTGCTGGAGCAGGGCGTTGCGCCGGCTTCTCTGCCGCTGACGCCCTATCTGGCGGCGGTGCTGGCGGAGGTTGCCCCGCTTCCCGTGTCACCACCGGTCAGCGCGGCGCCACAAGCTGTGCTGATCCCGCTGTTGCCCATGCCCTGAGACATTCCCTGGAGGTTGATATGTCTGAAACCCTGAAGACGTTAGACGAGTACGGCGCTGCCGGCACTGGCCCGGAGGCGACCGATGCGCCGCCCGGCTATGAGCCACCGGCCATCGAACTGCGCATGCCGCTGGAAACCACGGCGGCCTTCTGCGACGTGGCCATGAACGGCAAGGAATTCCCGGTCTGTCAAGGGCCGATCAACAGTTGACCATAGCTGCAAAGGAGTAGCCATGCACCCTCGCATTTGCTCGATCCCTGTCGTTGTCTGTTGCCTGCTGCTCAGCGTGGGGCTGATGACCCAGCGCGTTGCCGCATCGCCGCAAGCTGGCCTTGACTGCCGCACGCTGCTCAGCGGCAACTGGAACGCCCCCGCCACCTGGGAGAACTGCGGCGGCGGTGCGCCCGGCGCGGATGATAACGCTTATATTCAGGCCGGCCACACCGTCACGTTGACGCAAGACGAGGCAGTGAACGATCTTCACATCAGCACCGGTACGACGAACGCCTCCACCGGCGGCGAGGGCATCGTTGCCCTGGGCGATTACACGCTGTCATTGCATGGCGCGCTGAGTTGCTACTTTGCACCCGTCGGCACGACACCGGGCAGCTCCACGACCACCGTTCATGCCACTGCACTGACCATCAACATCGGCGGCCCGGGCCGCCTGCGCGTCGTCGGTGCGTCCCGCAACCTCACCAACGCCGGTGAGTGGGGAATCCCCGGAACTTCTCCCACAAACATCGCGACGTTCGAGATTGCTGCCGATGTAGACGCCACCATCGTGATGAGCACAGGCATGAAAGCGGGCGTCTGGTCGCTGGTCTCCGGGACACTGGACACAAACGGCTTCCGTCTCGCGGCGGATCTCGGCGCTGCTGGCACAGGTGACGTCACGGTGGGGGCAGACGCCACACTTGTCAGCAGTTCGAGCGCAAGCAGCGCACCGATTATGAGCCGTACTACTACTTTGTCCAACGGCGCGGCTGGCGCATTCACCCTGAATGGCCGGCTGATCCTCAAGGGCGCCACTCCGCATATTGGCATGACCACGATCACGCTCAACGGCGTTGTCGAGTATGCGGGCGCCAGCCAGACGCTCCTGCAGGGCATGGGTGGCGGCGCCGCGCCGACGGTCTACGGCACCCTCGTGCTCACCAACACTGGGACAAAGACGCTGCCCGCCAACACAACCGTGAACACGCGCCTGGTGCGCGGGGGCGCCAGCAGCCTGAACCTGGGCGGCAATACGCTCACCTATGGCGCAGCCGCAACCCTCGAATATGCGGGCACGGCGGCCCAGACGGCCGGTCCCGAACTCCCTGCGGCCATTGCCGGGCTGGCGATCAACAACGCTGCGGGCGTCACCTTGAACGCTGACTTGGCGGTCAACACCTTGCTCGACCTTGCCGCGGGCGATCTGACGATCGGCGCCTTTACCCTCGACCTGGGCGCCGCTGCAACTTGCAGCGGTATCGGCGATGCGCTGGGCGCGGTGCGACGGACCACCGTCGTCGCCGGCAGCGTCTACTGCTTTGGCCACCCCCTGGTAAACGCTGGCGTCAACACCGGCAGCACGCCGCCCAGTGCGCTGACCGTCACCCTGGCGCGGGGCAGCGCTCCCTTCACCGGCGCCGTGCTGCGTCAGTACAGCGTGGCCGCACCCGGTTTTGCCGGCGTCGCGACGCTGCGCCTGCGCTATCGCAGCGACGAACTCAACGGCAACGACGCCAACGATCTTGTCCTCTGGCGCTACGACGGCGTGCGTTGGCTCGCGCAGGCGCCTTCGTCCTGGGACGTCGACTCGCTGACCAAGAACGATGTCACGGCGTTTTCCGACTGGGCGCTGGCCGCCAATGGCGATTCCACTGCGGTGGATGTCAGCGCCTTTACTGCCCAGCGCAACGGGAGCGAGACACTGCTCACCTGGAGCACGGCCAGCGAAGCGGCGCTGATGGGCTTTCACCTGCACCGCAGCGACAGCCGCGATGGCCCACGTGCGCGTCTCACCGACCAGATGATTCCTGCCCAACATGCGGGCCAGGTTGCCGGCGGCGCCTACACCTGGGTGGATCGCGCTGCCGGCGCCGCTCCTGGCTTTTACTGGCTGGAACTGGTGCATCTTCAGGGTGAGTCTACCTGGCTTGGCCCGGCGCCAACGCAGTCCGCACCGGTCTATCTGCCCGTCATCACCCTGACAAGATGAGAGGGTGAGGGGGCGAGTGGGGGAGAGGGCGACAAGTCCCACCCCATGCACGCTCGAAGGATAGGCCGATGATGTTCGTGTTGCGTGCTGCGTGTTGCGTACCACGCAGCACGCAACACGCAACATGTAGCACGCAGCACGCACTACAAACCGGAGGCGAGACTCAATGCGCCAATTTCACAGAACCAAGCGTGACACTCCCCGGCAGCATTTGGGCCGCTGCCTCCTGTTGGTGAGCGTGCTGCTGGCGCTGACGCCACCCCGCGCCGGCCAGGCAATGACGCCACCGCTGTTCGTAGAACACGCCGACGCAACGCGCGTAGTCCTTGTCTGGCAGGCGCCGCCGTTGACCTTGGAGCCGGCCACTGAGAACGGCGCGCCCGTCGTCGAGCCGCGGCTGGCTGGGCTGACCACGCTGCCCACACCCGGACAGCCGGATCTGCCGGCGGCGTCGCTGCTGCTGGCGATCCCGCCCGGCGCGACCGCCACGGCTGCCGTGCTGGAAGACAATGCCGTGTGGTTCGATCTGCCGGCGCCGGTGGCTGCTGTCCCGCTGCCCGCCACTGCCGTCGATCCGCTGGATCCACTGCCGCCCCCTGCCGCGAACTTTATGCCCGGCGTAGTCACTGCTGCTGGGCTGGCGCCGGCGCAGGTGGTCGAACTCTCCCCACCGGTGCAGTGGCGCAGCCAGACGGTCGTGCGCGTGCGCGTCAATCCGGTGCAGGTGGACTCTGCGGTGCAGCGCCGGCTGGTGCTGCACCGCAGCCTGCGCATTGAGGTGCGTTTCAGCGGCGCCACACGCGCTGCGATCGGGGAGGTGGATGAAGGCGCATTCGAGCCGCTGCTTGCTGCGCATCTGGCCAATTACGCAGCGGCGCGCACCTGGCGCCGTGCTCCCAACGCAGAGAGCGCACCGCGTAGCGCGGCGCCGGCTGGCACCTGGCTGCGTATCACGACCGGGCAGGCGGGGCTGCACCGCATTCCCTGCGCTGCGCTCACCGCTGCCGGCGTCGACCTGGCAACCCTTGACCCGGCCGCGCTCCGGCTCTTTCGCGACGGGCCGGGCGAGACCGAAGTGGCGCTCCTGCTGGCCGATCTGGGCGAGGGCGAATGCGGCGCGGCCGGGTCGCCGCTCTTCTATGCCGAGGCGGTCGCCACGCCCTACACCGACCAGGCCGTCTACTGGCTCACCTACGGCGGCGAGACGGGACTGCGCATGGCCGTGCAGCCGGCCACGGACACCGGCGCGCCGATCACCGCCTACGGCCACACCGCCCGGCACGAGACCAACCGGCTCTATTACAGCTACATCCCGCTGGCGGAAGACGCCCACCACTGGTACTGGGACATTTTGTCCAATGCGACGGGCGCGAGCCGCACCTACACCTTCACCGTGCCGGCGCTGGCCCCCGGCCCTGCCCACCTCACCCTGGACGTGGCAGGCTACGACGGCGCGCATCGCACTCTGGTCGATCTCAACGGGCAGCCGGTCGCAGATCTCGCCTGGAGCGGGCGGGTTGCCCAGCGCTTCGAACTGGCGCTCGACCCGGCGCTGCTCGCAGCCGGCGCCAATCGGCTCACCGTCAGCGCGGCGGGTGGCGCCGGCGATTATCAATACTTCGACGGCTTTACGACGACCACGCCGCAGCCCCTCGTTGCGGTCGCCGACCGCGTCACTTTCACCGGCGGGGCTGGTTCCCAGGTGTACACGATCGGCAACTTCACCACGCCGGATGTGCTGGTGTTCGATATCAGCGAACCGGTGGAGCCGCGCATGATCGGCGGCGCGGCCGTGAGCGGCGCGCCCTGTCCATGCACGCTGTCCTTTGGCGCGCTGGGGCCGTCTACCTATGCCGCGATCAGCCCCGCGGCGCTGGCCACCCCCGCGGCTGTCGCCCGCGCACGGCCCTTCACCCTGCAAGCGGTCGACAACCAGGCCGATTACCTGCTGATCGCGCCGGAAGCCTTTCACGCAGCGTTGGCGCCCTTGCTGGCGCATCGCCGCGCTCAGGGTCTGCGTATTCAACTGGTCGATCTCCAGGCAGTTTATGACGAATTTGGCGGCGGGCAGACGGATCCCTTTGCCCTGCGCGCATTTCTCCGCTACACCCTGGCACACTGGCAGCCGCCCGCACCCACCTATGTGCTGCTCGTCGG
>JAPKMV010000312.1 GCA_026645635.1 Caldilineaceae bacterium | reverse complement strand
TCTTCTTGCTGACCACCCTCCACGGCGCCCAGGAACTGGGGCTGTCGATCCGCGACTATTTCAGCCAGGCGCGCAACGTGGCGGAAGGGCAACTGCGCCTGCGCGCCCGCTACGGCCATGACTGCTACTACCCCTTCTACTACGCCGCGGCTGAGGTCGAGGCCTTCGGCGGCGAGGCGATCATCATCGACGATGGCCCGCCCAACGCGGGCGAACCCATCCTGCGCCGCGCCGAAGAGATCCTCGCGCTGGCGCCGCCGGCCATCGCCGACCAACCGGTGCTCGTGCGCGTCCTGGAGACGATCCGCCTGCTGGCCGCAGCGTCCCACGGCGAAGCGCCGATCATCGGCGTGGCGATCGCGCCCTTCTCGCTGCCGGTGATGCAAATGGGCTTCGAGGCCTATCTGTGCCTGATCTACGAGCGGCCTGACCTCTTTGCGCGGCTCATGCAGATCAACGAGGAATTTTGTGTGGCGTGGGCCTCGGCGCAGGTGGCGGCGGGCGCCAATGCCATCTGCTACTTCGACCCGGTTTCCTCCAGCACGATTGTCACCCCGGAGATGTATCGCACCACCGGGTACGCCGTCGCCCGCCGCGTGCTGCCGCGCATCCCCGCACCGGTGGCCATGCACTTTGCGTCGGGTGCGTGCCTGCCGATCCTGCCCGACGTGCAGCAGACAGGAGCCGCGCTCGTCGGCGTCAGCGGCCTGGAGGATCTTGGCGCGCTCAAAGCGGCCTGCCGGGGCAAGATTGGCTTGTTCGGCAACCTGAACGGCATCACGATGGCGCGCTGGACTGAAGCCGAAGCCGAGGCGGAAGTGAAGCGCTGTCTGGCTGCCGCGGGCGCCGGCGGCGGCTACATCCTGGCCGACAACCACGGCGAAATCCCCTGGCAGGTGCGCGACGAAGTCCTGATGGCCATTGCCGACGCGGTGCGCCGCTGGGGTGCGTATCCCCTGCAATTGACGGAACACAATGCGGCCTAAGGTTCACGTCCTGGTTGCCGCGGATTTGGCATTTGCGGCAGAAGCCGCAGCCGCGACGCTGGAGCACGTGGTCATCCATGCCTACCCGGTGCACTATGGCCGCACGGCTGCCGCCCCCGCCGAAGCCGCAGCCTGGTGCGCCGGCATCCCCCGCGACGAGCCGGTGGGCATCATCGGCGACAGCTATCTGGGCCAGTTGCCGGCAACCCTCCCCGACGGGCGGCGGCTGACCATCTACCGGCTCAACCATCCCTTCGAACTGCTGACCGACGCGCACCAACTTGACGCCTGGCTCAGCACCGGCGCGTATCTGCTCACACAGGGGTGGGTGGCCAATTGGCAGCGCATCCTTGCTGCCATCGGCCTGGCGACGCGGGAAGATGCGCGCCTCTTCTACGGCGGCATGACGCGCCTGCTCGTGCTGGAGTGCGCCGGTAGCGCCAGCGACGACGCGGCGTTGGCTGAGATCGGGGCCTATCTGGCGCTGCCGGTGGAGCGGGTGCGCGTCGGGCTGGATCGCACCCGCCTGCACCTGTCCCTGCTGGCCGAACGCATGGCAAACGCGGCAGAGCAGGCCGGTATGCGCCAGCACATCGCCCACGCCGACCAACAGGTGGCCGAGCTGTCGATGGCGCTCGACCTGCTGGGGCAGTTGCCTTCCGCCTCCACCGAGGCCGAGATCTCCGGCATGTTGCTCGACATTCTCTCCATGCTCTTCGCCGCCCACAACCTGCAATTCTTTCCCGTCAAGCATGGCCGGGTGCAGCCGGCCTTGGGCGCGACCCCACCGTCGGCTGAACTGGTGGCCGCCGTCGAAGATTTTTTGGGCGCCGGCGACATCCATGCCGACACGGTGGGAGGCAATGGGTTTCTGCTGCGCGTCGCCGCGCCGTCAAGCGTGCTGGGCGTCTTCGCAGTGAATGACCTGGCGATGCCCCACCACCGCCAGCGCTATCTGAACATGGCGCCCCAACTGAGCGGCGTCTGCGCCATTGCCCTGGAGCGGACGCGGGCAACGGCGGATTTGCAGCAGTCGGAAGAACGCTACCGCAGCCTCTTTGCGGCGATGCAGGAGGGCTTCGCTCTGCACGAAATCCTGTGTGATGAGGCCGGGCGCCCGGTGGATTACCGCTTCATCGAGGTCAACCCTGCCTTCGAGCAGATCACCGGGCTGCGCCGCGCCGACCTGCTCGGCCAGACCGTGCGCACCGTGTTGCCCGCCACAGAGGACCACTGGATCGAGCGCTACGGCGAAGTCGCGCTGACCGGCAAGCCCATGCAGCTAACCTCCTTTTCGCAGGCGCTGGGACGCTACTACCGTGTTCACGCCTATTGCCCGGCCCCGCGCCACTTTGCCGTGTTGATCACCGACGTCACCGACAGCATACGCGCCGAAGAGGCGCTCGCCCAGGAGCGGAAGCTGCGGTGCTGGGGCATACGGACTGGGAGCTGTTCCCGGCCGAGGTGGCGGAAGCCTTCGCAGCCGATGACCGGCAGGTGCTGGCCAGCGGGCAGCCGATCCTGGATCTCGAAGAAGTGGTCGTCGATTCAACCGGCGTCCACCGCTGGCTGCTCACCTCGAAGCTGCCGCGACGCAACGAACAGGGCGAGATCATCGGGCTGCTGGGCATCGGCCACGACATCACCGAGCGCAAGCGCCAGGAGGCGGTGCTGAACGAGACCAACCGTCAGTTGCAGGCGGCAATCGCGCAGGCGACCGAACTGGCCGGGCGCGCCGAACAGGCCAACCAGGCCAAGAGCCAGTTTCTGGCCAACATGAGCCACGAAATCCGCACGCCGCTCAACGGTGTGATCGGCATGGCCGGCCTCCTGGCCGACACCGACCTGACGCGTGAGCAGCGCCACTATGCGGAGATTATCCGCACCAGCGGCGAAGCGCTGCTGGCCGTGGTCAACGACATCCTTGACTTCTCCAAAATCGAAGCGGGCCATTTCGTGTTGGAGCGCGCCGGCTTTGATCTGCCCACAGTCATCGACAGCGTCGTCAATCTGCTGGCGTTGCGCGCCCAGGAGAAGCGCCTCAAACTCACTGCCATTGTGGAGCCGGATGTGCCCACCCGGGTCATCGGTGATGCGCTGCGCCTGCGCCAAATCCTGCTCAACCTGGGCGGCAACGCGGTCAAATTCACCGATGCCGGGGAGGTCGTGCTGCGGGTGCGGGAGGAAGCGACAACCGCAGCCCGGGTCGTGCTGCGGTTTACCATCGCCGACACCGGGATCGGCATTCCAGCCGACAAACTCGACAGCCTTTTCACTCCCTTCAGCCAGGTTGACAGTTCGAGCACGCGGCGCTTCGGCGGCACCGGTCTGGGGCTGGCGATCTCGCGGCAGTTGGTCGAACGCATGGGCGGTGCAATCGGCGTGGAAAGTGCGCCGGGCGCCGGTTCCGTCTTCTGGTTTACCGCCAGCTTTGATCTGCCGCCGCAGACGGACAGTGAAGCGGAGCCACCGCGTATCCCCGGCGTCCTGGCTGGGCTGCACGTATTGGTGGCGGACGCCAACGCCAACAGCCGGGAGATGCTCGTCAAACAACTGGCGGCCTGGGGGTGCGTCTGCCATGAAGCTGCCGACCGTGCCAGCCTCACAACACTGCTGCGCCCGCAGCCGGAAACGCCCGCCGTCGATGTCGCACTGGCTGCTGCGGAGTTGCTCACCGACGGCGTTGACGCTCAGGGCGTTGGCGCTCACAGCGTTGGCGCTCACAGCGTTGGCGCTCCCAGCGTTGACATCTACGGGCAGCAGCAGATCACAGGGCCGCTCATCATCGTAATGACCGCATTGACCGCGGTCTCTGCGCCGAATGCGGCTGACCCGCGCAGCGCATTTCGCTCTATCAGCCAGCCAATCCAGCGCGCCGAGTTGTACACCCTGCTGGTTGACGTGGCAGGGCGCGCTGCGCAGAGCGACGCTGAGATCCGGCAGCCAATGCCCCCAGCGCCGCCTCCGCGCGCGGAGGGACCCAGCCGCATCCTGCTGGCGGAAGACAACCGCGTCAACCAGATGGTGGCGGTGGCGGTGCTGCGCAAGCTGGGCTTCCAGGTCGACGTGGCCACCAATGGGCTGGAGGCGATCAACGCTCTGCGCCGGCAGCCCTATGATTTGGTGCTGATGGATTGCCAGATGCCGGAGATGGATGGATTCGAGGCAACGGCCACCGTTCGCGCCGCGGCGCCGGCGGAGTTGAACCCGCAGGTGCCGATCGTTGCGCTGACGGCGCACGCCATGAAGGGCGACCGCGAACGCTGCCTGGCAGCCGGGATGGACGACTATCTGGCGAAACCGCTGCAGATCGACGAAGTCAGGGCCGTGTTACGGCGCTGGTTGGGTGAGGCGGCGATCGGTTGAGGCCAGGTGGGTCGCAAACCAGCTCACGGCGTCCTCCTCCATCTGCGGCGTGACGGTGTGGCCCACGGGGTAGACATTCCAGCGCAGCCGTTCCGGGGTGGCCTGGTAGGCGGCGCGCACGGGGCGCAGCCAGTCCAGCACATAGTGTTTGGGCTGGTCGCTGTCGAAGTCGCCGCTCATGATCAGCAGCGCGCGGGGCGCAGCCTGGCGCAGCGACTCCGCCGGGTCAAAGCCGGCCACCCAGGCGCGGTGCGTGGCGGTGATATCCGCCACCTGCGCCAGCGCCGCGTCCCACGCCGGGTTGCTCCACGCGCACTCGTCCAGCAGATCCTGCCAGCGGCGGGCGAAGGTGGGGACGCCCATCATCGGCACGGCGGCGGCGAGCGCAGGCTGCGCGGCGAAGGCGAGAAAGGTGGCGTAGGCGCCCATCGACATCCCGGTGACGCCCGCCCGCGTCCCATCCAGCCGCGGGTCGCCGGCCAGATGCGCGAGCAGCGTCGCCACGTCCGCCGCGCTCTGGCGGATCACCCGATAAAATAGCAGGAAGGTGTCGAGGCCGCTGTCGGGCGGGTAGACGCCGCCCTGTTCCGGCGCGGCCGCGTTCTCCAGCGCGCCGTCCGCCCGCGCGCCGTGGTGGAGCGGGTCGAAGCTGAGGCAGGCCAGCCCGCGCTGCGCCAGACGAAAGGCCAGAGCGTGCGCGTGCTCCTTGCTGCCGCCGAAGCCCGGAATCGACACCACCACCGGCGCCGGCTCCCGCTGGACAGGAACCCACAAGAGCGCCGGAATGCCGGCGATGCGCTCCTCTT
>JAPKMV010000311.1 GCA_026645635.1 Caldilineaceae bacterium | reverse complement strand
GCTTTCTCTCGATGTTCTCTGCATCTCTGCGCCTCCGCGTCAAAGTGGGGTGGCTTTACAGACAGACGCTATGGCTTGGAAGTCACGAAGAAACGCGAGAGTCCTGGTAGAACTGAAGGAAAGCAATCATGTCAGAATCTTTATGGGCTGTGTTTGCACTGATTTTTGCTCTCATGCTGCAAGGCGGCGTCGACCTGCGCGCCGTACCCCAGGCGCCGTCCGTGACGGCCGCAGCGCCTGCGGCTGCGTTCGACCCGCTCCTGTACGAACAGGGCAAACAGGTCTATCTCAGCCAATACTGTGGCGTCTGCCATGTGCTGGCTGCGGCCGGAACCACCGGCGTTTTCGGCCCTGCGCATGACGGCGTTGGCCGCATTGCCGGGGAGCGCATCGCCGAGCCGCGCTATGCGGGGGCAGCCACCACCGCCGAAGCATATCTGCGCGAAAGCATCCTGGAGCCTGGCGCCTACATTGTCAGTGGCGGCATCGCGCGACAGGCGATGCCTTCCTTTGCCCACTTGCCCGCTGCCGATATCGACGCGCTGGTCTACTTCCTGGCGCAACAGCAGTAAGAGACTGGTTGTAAAGGGGCAAGGCTGACGCAGAGACGCAACGGCGCAGAGGAGTTGCAAAGCCGTCTACTGCTGTGCGCGCTCTCGATTTTCTCTGCGTTTCTTTGCATCTCCGCTTCTCTGCGTCAAATTGGGGCGACTTTACAAACAGTTCTAAGGTGGTCGTGCGCCGGGCGTCGCGTAATCGTTGGTGGATTGATTGACGCCTGACGGGATTTCAACTAAAATGACCACGTTGCTCGCAGAACCAACTTGCGGGCGGCATTTGTACAGCGCACTACCTTTCATCTGCGTTTTCCAAGCCCCGGCAATGCGCCGGCTACACTTGTGGAATCGTCAATATTTGAAGATCGAGGAGAGAGTCTATGCATTATCGCATGTCACATCTTGTCAGATTGCTGACTGTCCTCGCCCTGATGGTTGGACTGCTGCCTGCCCAGGCGCTGTTCGCCCAGGACGCGCCGGCGGCCGGCGAAGTCATCGCCACCGGGCTGAACGGCCCGATGGGCGTCTTGGTCGACCCCAATGGCGACATTTGGGTCATCGATTCGGGTCTGGGGGGCGACGAAGCCATTCAGGCGATTGATCCCGAGGCCGACGGCCCGGTCGATGCCACCTACGGCATGACCAGCCGCATCGTCAAGATCAGCGCGGCGGACGGCACAGCCACCGACATCGCCAACGTTGCCTCGGTTGCCGTTGCCAGCGGCGTCAGCGGCGGCAGTCGCCTGGCCTTGCTCGGCGACAAGCTCTACGCCACCGTCGGCGACTGGCTATCGACACCCGACATCGACCCGCCGGCCGGTGTGGCCACCGTGGTCGAAATCGGCGCCGACGGCACAGTCACACAGATCGCCGATAGCTGGGCCTTCGAGCGCGACAACAATCCCTACGGCGTCGTCTACCACGGCCACCCCTACGGCATCCTGGGTGGGCCGGACGGCTTCCTCTGGGTGGCGGATGCGGGCGGCAACAACCTGCAGCGCATCGACCCGGCCACCGGCGAGATCGAGGTCGTGGCCATCTTCGAGCCGCTGCCTGGCGTCTTCCCGCGGCCCGACTATGACAACCAACTCTTGACCGACCCGGTGCCCACCGGCGTAGCCATCGGCGCCGACGGCGGCGTCTATGTCAGCCTGCTCTCCGGCGCACCCTTTGTGCCCGGCAGCGCCAAGGTGATGAAGGTGGCCGAGGACGGCACGCTCAGCGACTACGCCACCGGTCTGACCATGCTGACCGACCTGCGTGCCGGTCCCGACGGCAACCTGTATGGCGTCACCTTCGGCATCTTTGGCCAGCAAGGTCCCGTGCCGAATAGCGGCGCTGTCATCCGTGTCATGGAAGGCGACGCCTCCGAGATCGTGATTCCCGGGCTGTCCTTCCCGACCTCGGTCGACTTCAACGCCGACGGCGACGCCTTCGTCACCGTCAACGGCGTCGGCGCCCCTGGTTCGGGTGAAGTCGTCAAGTTTGCGGGCGCCACCGAAATGACCGGCACGCCGGTCGCCGACGTGATGGCCGCGCTGATGGCGATGATGCCGCCGGCCGAGGGCGGTGAAGCCGCCGCTGCACCGGAAGCCACCGCCGAAGCCACACCGGAAGCGACTGCCGAGGCTACTCCTGAAGCAACCGCTGAAGCGACTGCCGAAGCTACGCCGGAAGCAACCGCTGAAGCGACTGCAGAGGCGACTGCCGAAGCAACACCAGAACAGGCCGCAGAGGCTACGCCTGAAGCCGCACCGGCGACCCCGGCGCCGGCCCGCGATGTCGCCGGCAGCCTGAGCGCCAAGCCCGACATCGTCGATACTGCGGCCGCAGCGGGCAACTTCACTGCACTGCTGAGCGCCGCGGAAGCTGCCGGTCTGGTGGACGCGCTGAAGGGCGAAGGCCCGCTCACCCTCTTTGCGCCGACTGACGATGCCTTCAACGCCGTGCCGCCGGAGATTCTGGACGCCCTGGTGGCGGATCCGGAAGCGCTGCAGAAGGTGCTGCTCTACCACGTCCTCGAAGGACGCCTGGCCGCAGCGCTGATCAGCGACGGCAAGGAAGCGACTACGCTGGAAGGCAGCACTGTGCTCTTCAGCTTTGTCGATGGCGTCAAGAAGGTCAACGACGCGGTCATCAGCGGCCGCGGTGTTCAGGCCTCCAATGGCATCATCCACGTGATCGACAGCGTGCTGCTGCCGCCGGACCTGGCCATCGCCGGTGCGCCGGCCGCGGAAGCCGCCGCGCCGGAAGCGACGCCAGCAGCGACTGAGGAAGCCGCCGCTGAGGCCACACCGGAAGCAACCGCCGAGGCGACGCCTGAGGCAACCGCGGAAGCCATGATGGGCAGCGAAGCCGTCAAGGTCAGCGACCAGGAATCTGACGGCACGAGCGTGATGGTGGACAGCGTCACTGCGGAAGCCGACGGCTGGATGGTGATCCATGCCGACGCCGACGGCGCGCCCGGCGCTGTGCTCGGCCAGACTGCCGTGCCGGCCGGCACGACCGAAAACGTGGTCGTCCTGCTCGACACTCCGCTGGAAGGCGATGCGACGCTGTGGGCCATGCTCCACGTGGACGCCGGCGAGATGGGCACCTACGAGTTCCCCGGCCCGGATGTGCCCGTGATGGACGGTGACATGATCGTGATGACGCCGTTCCAGGCGACGATCGCGGCGGCTGAGGCCACCGCAGAGGCCACTGCCGAAGCTACCGCAGAGGCCACAACCGAAGCAACGGCTGAGGCTACTGCTGAAGCAACGGCCGCAGCCACCGCTGAGGCCACCGCCGAAGCTACACCGGAACCCACAGAAGAACCGACGCCAGAGACGCTGCCCGCCACCGGCGCAGAGAGCAACAACCTGCTGCTGATTGTGGTCGCCGGCTTCGTGTTGGCGATGACGGCTGGTGCGGTGTTCGTGAGCCGCCGCCGCGCAGCGTAACGTACAGAATTTCCTCTTCTCCCATCTCGCTGCGATTGTGAGATGAGGAGATTGTGAGATTGCGTCAACAAAGAATGGGCGGGAGAATTCTCCCGCCCATTCTTTTCATAGTAGGAACCGCTGGCGAAGTCCAAAGCCCGTTTTCAGACCGACCTTCAGGCAGGCGCCACCGGCAAGGTAAGCCGGTTGCCCTCCCAGTTTTCCTTCATCCACGCATAGTGAACATCGTCCAACGGCGGCCGCGCCCGTTCCTCGTCCAGCAGATCGCCGGCCAGGTAGTTGAGGAAGTAGACGTTGCTCCCCGGCGCCGCGGCCACGGGATGGTAGCCCTGGGTCACCAGCACCAGTTCACCGCTGCGCACCGGCAGCAGTTCGTCGAAGTCGGTGTCGAGGCGATAGTTGCGGTGAATCGCAAAGCCGTCGGGCGGGTCGATGCGGTAGTAGTAGGTCTCCTCCAGGTAGGGCGAGCCGCCGGAGCCGTCGTGGCAGTGGGGTGGCCAGCCCGACCAGGACCCACCCGGCACGTAGACCTCGAACAGGATCAGCCGTTCGGCGGGCAGCGGCGGCGCCAGGATGTGATTCACCTGGCGCCGGGCCGCGCCGCCGCCGCGCAGCTCGCACTTGATCTCCTCCGGCCGGATCAGCCGCACGCCGTACCGCCCCTCCGCGGGCGCACCGCCGATGGCAAACTCGAAGGCCGTCTCTGCCGTAACCTGGAAAGTCTGACCTGGCGGCGCATAGACGAGCGACGGCGGGCCAACAAAGACAGTACTCCGTGCCAGGGTGAATGCCTGCCCCCCCACTTGGACAACACCGCTGCCCTGTAACGGGACCAGCGCCATCTCCTCACCGCCAGTCCGCAGCGTGTAGCTTTGT
Source organism: Caldilineaceae bacterium (assembly GCA_026645635.1). Lineage (GTDB taxonomy): Bacteria > Chloroflexota > Anaerolineae > Caldilineales > Caldilineaceae > Fredericiella. The sequence goes on along the minus strand of JAPKMV010000311.1, from coordinate 804 downwards.
CCCGCCGCCAGCGCCACGACCCGAAAGCTAAGATACTGCCACCCCGCACTCGCCGGCGTCACGACAATCGTCTCGCCAGCCGTCCCACCCGGTCGAATCAAATGCTCCATATCCCCTCCAACGAAACCAGTCTCCAATCTCTTAATCTCCCAATCTCTCAATCTCTGTCGCAACGTTGAGATTAAGAGATTAGGAGATTAGGAGATTGAGAGATTGTCCATGAATGTTTCCACCTCAGCTAGGCGCGGCATTGCTGCGGCGCAGCCGTGACGCGTCACGACGATGGCGCCGCAGGCGTTGGCCAGGCGCGCGCTGGCGCGCCAGTCCCAGCCCTGGCAGCGGCCGTAGATCAGCCCGCCGGCAAACGCATCCCCCGCGCCGACGGTGTTGAGCACCGTCACCGGAAAGCCTGGAACGTCGAGCACCGCAGCGCCGGCGGCGAAGATGGACGCGCCGCGCGGGCCGCGCTTGAGCACCAGCGTGCGCCCCGGTGACGCCGCCAGGAAGGCGGCGATCGCATCCTCCAACTCCTGTAGCTGCGCCGCATCCAGCCGCCGTCCGGCAAAGACCGTCTCTGGCGCGGCGCCCAGCAGCGCGTAGGTCTCTTCTTCGGTGCCGATCATCACGGCGATCGACGGCAACAGCGCGTTCAGGCTGGCGCGGAAGGCCGCGGGGTTGGCCCATTGATCCGGCCGCAGGTCGAGATCGACGTAGGTGGTCACGCCAGCCGCGTGCGCCTGTTCCGCGGCGTAGAGCGTCGCCTCCCGGCACGCGCCGCGGCTCAGCGCCGTGCCCGACAGCAGC
>JAPKMV010000310.1 GCA_026645635.1 Caldilineaceae bacterium | reverse complement strand
TGAAAGGCGGCCAGCAAGACCATGAAGAGGGTCATCCCCTCCTCATGGGCCAGTTGACGCAGGCGCCGGGTGAGTTCTGGCTCCAGGTGGAAGTCAGCACTGTCCCCTTGTTGACTCAGCACTGCCGGGCGCGGGCGGTCGGTCGGCAGTGCGAGCGGGGTCAAACCGGCGAGGGTGCGCTGCCAATACCCCAATTGACGGTCAAGTTGTACACCGCTCAACCACTGGCGCTGCCAGACGGCAAAATCGGCGTATTGGATTGGAAGATCGGGCAGCGTCACGCTTGCTTGGGTGACATAGCCAGTGTACAGCTTGGCAAACTCTCGCCAGAAGATGTTCAACGACCAGCCATCGTTGGCAATGTGATGGGTGCTGGCAACCAGCAGATGGTCATCGACAGCCAGCCGCAGCAGGCAAATGCGCACCATCAGATCGTTCGTAAGGTCGAAGGGGCGGCGCAATTCGCTGCGCGCCCTGGCGAGCGCTGCTTCCATGCGCCCTGCAGCCGGCAAATCAGTCAGATCGATCATCGGCAGCGTGAGCACGGTTGGCGGTTGGATGAATTGGTAGGGGACACCGTCTTGGCTGCGCACCACGGTGCGCAGCGCCTCATGGCGCGTAACGAGCGTGGTGAACGCCTGTTCCAACGCACTTACATCCAATGTCCCGCGCAGACGGAAGAGGTTACTCTGATTGTAGGTCGGCTCACCCGGCTCCAGTTGTTCAAGAAACCATAGCCGCTGTTGGGCAAAGGAGAGAGGAAACGGCCCCGGTCGCGGCAGCACAGGAATGACCGGTGTCTCCGCAACGCCGCGCAGCAGATCCTGGAGCGCCGCCTTGTGGATCGTGAGCAGTTGCTTGAGGTCGGGCGTCATCACGCCCGCTGGCGCGATGATCCGCAGTTGTTCACCTTCCAGCCGCACGGTGATGTTGCGGTTGTGGAGCAGCGCCAGCAATTCGCTGACTGCCAGCGACGTTTCGGGAGACTTTGTCATGACGGTGGCTCTTGCAGCAGGGCACGCTCGACCAGCGCCGCCTGCTCGGCAATGGTAGGTGCGGCGAAAAAGCTTGCCAGGCTGAGTTCGATCTGTAGCTTCTGACACAGGGCTGCCACGAGGCGCATGGCCCGGATTGAGTCACCGCCCATTGTAAGAAAATGATCGTGGACGCTCACCGTGGGCAACGCCAACTGTTCGCACCAGAGGGTGGCCAGCAGTTGTTCGACCTGGTTGCGCGGCGCCACAGCTTCCTGCACCTGCGATTCGCCTGGGGCTGCTTGCGTAATCAATCCCAGGCGCGCCGCCAACCCAATGCGCTGGAGCTTGCCGGTGGAGCCTACAGGAATCTCCGACACAAAGAAAATCCGCTGCGGCGTCTTGAAGTAGGCAAGTCGCTGGGCAACAAAGTCGCGCAAGGCATCCTCGGTGAGATCTGGCGCTGCCGGCTTGACCACAGCGGCAACAACTTCGCCGAAATGAGGGTCGGGGAGGGCAAAGGCCAGCGCCTTGATTCGCCCCGTGATCGTGAGATAACCGTCAGCGTCCAGAAACCCCTGGTCTCCCGTGCGGAACCAACCGTTGACGAATGCTGCAGCGTTGGCTTCTGGGTGATTGAAGTACCCGTCGATCACATTGGCCCCGCGGATGACAATCTCGCCGCGGATGTCGACTCCCAACAGTTCATCCCGCTCCTCTGCCATGATTGCGATCTGAGGCCCGGCTGCCAATCCCACAGTGCCTAGTTTGCGGGTTCGGGGCGGCAGCGGATTGCTGGCGATCTGATGCGCCGCCTCGGTCATACCATACGCCTCGATTACCGGCACACCAAGACTGCGTTCCAGATCAGCGCAGACCTGGGGGGACAATGGGGCGGAAGAAGAACGAATGAAGCGCAGGTGGGTGGTGTCAAGTCGAGCAGTGCTCTTGGCAGCCTGTGCCACAATCGCCTGGTGCATCGTGGGTACGGCCGTATACCAGGTTGCACGCCAGTCAGCCAGCCATTTCAGAAAATGCAGGCCGTCGAAACCGGGTGTGCAGACGACTTGTCCGCCTGCCGACAGGGAGGCTAATAACGCCGCCACCAGTCCGTGGATGTGGAAGAGCGGCATGATATTCAAACAGCGGTCTGCGCTGGTAAGGTTCAATGTACGACACACATTGGTAGCAGAGCGGACAAGATTGACATGGCGCAGCGGCGCTTGCTTTGGGCGCGCGGTTGTGCCAGATGTGTGCAGTATCAGGGCAGTGGCGCCCGGTGTGGGCGCGTCGCTGGGTGGCGGCGCAGCTACGTCCGGCCCTTCCAGGATGAATGCGCCCGCAGTCGTCGACGACGGGACAAGCCAAAAGATCGGAATGTCCAAACTCTCAGCGGCGATCCGCGCCGCCGCCGGGTCTCTATCCGTGAGAATCAGCGCGTTCGCCTGCAAATCCTGCAAAAAGAAACTGAATTCGGCCTGCTGGTAGTGTGGGTTGAGGGGTGCACAGATGGTAGCGTTGGCCACCGCGAGAAATGCCGTGGCCGCCTCTGGGCCATTGGGCAGGCTGAGCGCCACCCTGTCTGTCCGCCCCAGCCCCCTGGCGCGCAGCCATGCGCCGCTCTCCGTCACCTGTTCTGCGAGCTGGCGATAGGTCAGCGGCGCGCGCGTCAGGTCGAGAATCGCAGGTGCGTCGGGCGCTGCCTGTGCTGCACCCAGAATCAGATGGAGAAGAGTGTCACTGGATCGGTCAAGTGATTGATCAAGTCGCATACGGCAGTTTCGCTTGCAGCTAAACGACGAATTCTTCCGTTGTAGGTTCGGCTCCGTGACCTGTGGGAGCAGGCGACCAGGGAAGCAGCACCGCACTGCGCGCCGCGATGGCCGTTGCCAGCCCTGCCACCGTTGGCGCCTCAAACAGTGCAGCCAGCGGCAGATCGATCTGTAGATGACTGCGCAGCCGAGATACGACGCGAGTTGCCATGAGCGAATGACCTCCCAAGTCGAAAAAGTTGTCGTGGACCCCGATCTCTGACCGGCCAAGCACGGTTGACCAGATGCGGGCGATCACCACCTCCAGCGGGGATTGCGGGGGAACAAACGATTCGCTGTGCGCTGCACTGTAGTTGGCCGGGTCCGGCAGCGCGGCGCGGTCTAGTTTGCCACTGGGTGTCGTCGGCAGCGCCGCAAGTTCGATGTAGAGCGCCGGGATCATCGCTTCAGGCAGCGTGGAGCGCAGGAAATGCTTAAGGCTGCCGGTGTCAGGTCTAGCGCCCTGGCGCGGAACAAAATAGGCCACGATTTGCAGTTCATCGGCCGTGGCCGGTTGCGCCAACACCACACACGACTGCACACCAGGGTGCTGGCTGAGCGCTGCCTGAACTTCATCCAACTCGATGCGGTGGCCGCGAATTTTCACCTGATGGTCGTTGCGCCCCAGATACTCCAGCAGGCCATCTGCGCGCCAGCGCACCAGGTCGCCAGTGCGATAGAGGCGCGCGGCAGCGTCTGCCACAAAGGGATTGCCCACAAAACGCTCCGCCGTCAGGGCCGGCTGTCCATAGTAGCCACGCGCCAGCCCAATCCCGCCAATATAGAGTTCGCCGGGTATGCCGACCGGCGCGGGTTGTCCACCGCGCTCCAACACATAGAGTTTCGTGTTGGCCACTGGCCGCCCAATCGGTGGCGCACCGTCATCGTGCTGCACCGCATGGAAGGTCGCGTAGATCGTTGTTTCGGTCGGGCCATAGAGATTCCACAACTGTTTGCCGCGGGCCAACAACTCCCGCGCGAGACGCATGGACAGCGCTTCGCCGGCGCTGATCATGCGCAGCGCAGGACTGCCTGACCAACCCGCGTCAATCAACATGCGCCAGGTGCTCGGCGTCGCTTGCAGCATCGTTGCATCGGATTGGTTGAGCAGGGTCTGCAGGCGCCAGGGGTCTTTGCTCTCGTCGGTGCGGGCGACGATCACGCAGGCGCCGGTGGCGAGGGGCAGGAGGATTTCGAGACTGGCGATATCGAAGGTCAGGGTGGAAATCGCCAACCAGCGATCGACCGCGGTCGCCTGTAGGAGCGTACGCACTGCCGTAATCACATTGACCAGCGCGCGATGTTCCACGGCGACGCCTTTGGGCCGACCGGTCGAACCGGAGGTATAGAGTAGATAGGCCAGGTTTTCGGGGCCGGCGCGCCGATGCAGCGCGCGTGACACGTGAAAGGCGGCAGGGTCATCCAGATCGACAATGGTGGCGCGCGTTGGCGGGAGCATGGCAAGCAGGGAGCCTTCGGTCAGCAGCACGCGAATGGCGGCATCGTTGAGGATCAACGTCGTCCGCTGGGCGGGGTGGTCAGGATCGAGGGGTACATAGGCCGCGCCGGCCTTGAGCACTGCCAGTAGTGCGACGATCAAGGTCGCAGAGCGGGACAGATAGAGCGCCACCAGGTCATCTGCGCCGATGCCCATTTCTTGTAGCGACGCAGCCAGACGGTCGGCGCGGTCGAGCAGTTCGGCATAGCTCAGCCGCTCGGCGCCACAAACGACCGCGATTGCGTTCGGTGTGTGCACCGCCTGTGCACTGATGAGGTCGTGGATGCAGCGGTCGGCAGGAAAATCCGTGTCGGTCTGATTCCACGTGACGAGCATCTGGCGCCGTTCGGCCGCGGTGAGCAACGGCAGTTGATCGATCGGACAGTCTGGGTTCGCAATGATGCCAGCCACGAGCGTCTGGAAATGACCGATCATGCGTTCAATGGTGGCGGCATCGAAGATGTCAACGGCATAACGCCAGCAACCGCGCAGCCCACCCGACTGCAGGACAAAGGAGCAATCGAGGTCGAACTTAGCGTGTTCGTCCGGCGCGTCGAGGTGTGTCACGGTCAGGCCTGGCAGCGTGGCGGGCGGTGGCGTCAGGTCGTGCACCTGAAACATCACATTGATCAGTGGATTCTGGTGCAGCCGGCGCGCCGGTCGCAACGCTTCGACGAGGCGCTCAAAGGGAACATCCTGGTGATCATAGGCCGCCAGCGCCATCCCGCGCACACGGTTCAGCAGCGTGCGGAAGGTGGGCTGCCCCGAAAGGTCGACGCGCATGACCAGGGTGTTGATGAAGGAGCCGATCAATGACTCGACCTCAACAAACTGCCGGTTGGCCGTGGGCGTGCCGATGGCAAGGTCCTGTTGATCGCTGTAGCGGCTCAGCAACACAGAGAAGGCGGCCAGCAGC
>JAPKMV010000030.1 GCA_026645635.1 Caldilineaceae bacterium | reverse complement strand
AGGTCGATCACCTCGATCTTGTAGTGCCCGGCAAGGTACTCCTCACAGATCTGCTTGAGATTGGCAAAAGCCGCAAGCGATTTGGGCGTCTGACCGGCGACGTACAGCCGCAGCGTCCACAGTTCCGTTTCACTTTGCGCAAAGTCGGGGTTTGGCATTTCGGTTGTATCTTCAGACACGATTCGTCTCCTCTCCATTGTTGCGTGTTGCGTGTTGCGTGTTACGTGACGCAACACGCAACACGTAACCCCTCCCCGTATCAGGGCGCAGGGGCGCTGCCGTCGTCACACAATTCCAGGCCGTGATCGGTGAGCCTGAATTCGCGCACCTGGGACGAATGCGCCATACCGCGTGACTTGAGCACATAGAGTTCGCGCCGGCGTTCGCTGCCTCTCTGCACGCTGTCCAGCAGCAGCCAGGTGTCGATCAGCGATGAGATACCGGCATTGGCACGCTCGAACTCGCTGCCCTCCGCGGTCAGGCTGGTAAAAAGGTGCATTTCCAGACCAAAGTAGGACGGGCGGTGCGCCTGATAATGAAGCAGCCCCTCCTGCACCCAGGGCTGCAGGTCGATCCCGATCGAGCGCATGTTGCGCACGATCTGGTCGGGAGACTCCTCGAAGGCGAAGTAGAGCACATGCTCGCCGCGCTTGCACGCGGCTGCAACGAAGTGGGCGGCAATGCTGCTTTTGCCCGTACCTGCTCTGCCCGACAGCAGGATGGCGCTGCCGCGGTAGAAACCGGCGCCGCCTAACATGGCGTCGAGCTGTGGCAGACCGGTGGAAAAGCGCTCACTTGATATGGCATGCTGCAAGCCAACCGAGGTGATCGGGATCACCGAAAACCCATCGGCGCCGATCAAAAAGGGATATTCGTTTGTGCCATGTGTAGAGCCACGATATTTGACGATGCGCAGCACCCGCACCGAAAGCTGCTCGTGAATACGATGATCGAGTACGATGACGCAGTCGGAGATGTATTCTTCCAGTCCTTCCCGCGTCAAGGTTGCCGTGCCGCGCTCGCCGGTGATGACGGCTGTGACGCCTTTCGTTTTGAGCCAACGGAAGAGCCGGCGCAGTTCGGCGCGTAGAATGTGCGGATTGGGCATACCGGCGAAGATCGCCTCGACGGTGTCGATGGCCACGCGCCGGGCGCCAATGCTGTCGATGGCATAGCCGAGCCGCACGAACAACCCTTCCAGGTCGAACTCGCCGGTCTCCTCAATCTCGCTGCGTTCGATGTAGACATGGTCGATCACCAACTGCCGGCGCGCAACCAGGTCGTCCAAATCAAACCCCAGTGACAGCACATTCTGCGTCAGATCCTTGGCGCTCTCCTCAAAAGAAAGGAAGACGCCCGGTTCATTGAACTGCGTCGCCCCGCGCACCAGAAATTCCATCGCCAACAGCGTCTTGCCGCAGCCGGCGCCGCCGCACACCAGCGTCGGTCTGCCTCGGGGCAAGCCGCCTCCGGTGATTTCATCCAGCCCGACAATACCTGTGGGCGCTTTGGGAAACTGCTGCCTCTTGTCGTCCATATCGATGACGCCTCCAATAGAATCGCCTTGCCAAAACGCAAACACCCGCGTCGAAGTCTCCCTGCAAATGTTGGCACTTCCACAAAGATCGCAATGAACATCGGGGCCTACCTGAGATCGGAAATCCCAGATGGTGAGCGCGTATTCCCATCGAATGTGCCAATTGAAGGTAGCGGAGCGGGGAGGCGCAATGCCTGGACAAGCAGCACACTGAGTGGTTGGCTGAACGATCACAGTTGATTCAGCAACGACAGTATAGTACTTTGCATTTTGGCTTGCAATATGAACGAGTGGGTTTTCTGCGAAAGCCCCCTTCGGCCTCTTGATTTCCGACCGCTGCGGCCACTCCGTTCCCGCCTCACCGCTCACTGACGGGAGAGGCGCTCAATTGCCGCAATGGCGGTCAAGGCATCCAATTCAGGGTCGCCGGTGACCAAGATTGCGTTGGTGTCCGCTGCTGTCGCTAACGCGCATGCATCTGCATAGGAGATCGCATGACGCATCTTCAGTCGCGCCGCGGCCCACACAACAGCATCGCTGGCAGATACAACCGTGACCGCCAACTGGCGAAGCCGCGCCAACGTCGTATCTGCGACATCTTCACCTTTCGCCTTGCCCACTTGATAGTAGACTTCACCCAGATTGATGATCGAGATGCGCAGTTTGACTTCCTGGCGCCGCGCCAGCATGAGCAACTGGCGCACGCGGCTGGCGGCAGGTTCCTCTCCTTGAAGGTAGGCAATGACAGCCCAGGCATCAAGGACGTACTCGTGTGTCATCTTCGACTTCCTTACGATGTTCAGCTTCCAGGTCGGCCAGGAGATCGACATCGGCAAAGATGCCGTAAAGCGCATCCTCTGGCAATTCGCGCAGTGGTGCCAAGACAATGCTGCCTTCCGCCACGCGTAAATCAAACTCGGCGCCAGCGTCCAGATTCAGCGCACGGCGGACAGCTTTGGGAATGACAAGTTGACCCTTTGAAGACAATTTGACAACCATGATCTACCTCTTGGGATTGGCCTCCGGCATTCGCCTTACCAAACATAACAAATTGTAAGACAGGGCCGCCCGCGTGTCAATGTGAAACAGAACACTAACAAAACGCCAATGCGTCGCTGTCGTTTGGCGCCTATAATGGGCGGTAGTTCGATTCGAAAATCTTGATCCCAAACGGGAGTACCCAATATGCGAATGGAAAAACTGACCCAAAAGGTCCAGAGCGCGCTGGTGGAGGCGCAGCATCTGGCCGAACAACTCAATCACTCCACCATTGAGCCGGAACACCTGCTGCTGACGCTGCTGCGCCAGGAGGGCGGCGTCGTGCCGGCGGTGCTGGCCAAGCTGGGCGTGGACACGGCCACGCTCGAGCGCAGCGTGGAGCAGGCGCTGGCCGCGCTGCCCCGCGCCACCGGCGCGTCCGTGCAGGTGGGCATGGGCCGCGACACCTCTGCCATCCTGCGCGAGGCGGAAAGTATCGCCGCCAACATGCGCGACGAGTATGTCTCCACCGAGCATCTGCTGCTGGCGATGGCGTCGTCCGGCGCCAAGGTGCGCCAGCTATTGCAGCGCCACGGCGTCGACTACAACGGCGTGATGCAGGCGCTGGCCGGCATCCGCGGCAATCAACGCGTGACCAGCGACAACCCGGAGGCGCAGTACGAGGCGCTGAGCAAATACGGCCGCGACCTCACCGAGGAAGCGCGCAAGGGCAAGCTCGACCCGGTCATCGGCCGCGACGAGGAGATTCGCCGCGTGATCCAGATCCTGAGCCGGCGCACCAAGAACAACCCGGTGCTCATCGGCGAGCCGGGCGTGGGCAAGACGGCCATCGTGGAAGGGCTGGCGCAGCGCATCGTAGCGGGCGACGTGCCCACCGGTCTGCGCGACAAGAAGATTGTCGCGCTGGACATGGGCGCGTTGGTGGCCGGCGCCAAGTACCGCGGTGAGTTCGAGGAACGGCTCAAGGCGGTCTTGCAGGAGGTGACCAAATCCGAAGGTGTGGTCATTCTCTTCATCGACGAGATGCACACCCTGGTGGGCGCGGGCGCGGCGGAAGGCGCTATGGACGCGTCCAACATGCTCAAGCCGATGCTGGCGCGCGGTGAGTTGCACGCCATCGGCGCGACCACGCTGGACGAGTACCGCAAGCATGTGGAGAAGGACGCCGCGTTGGAGCGCCGCTTCCAGCCGGTCTTCGTGGGCGAGCCGACCGTGGAGGACACGGTCTCGATCCTGCGCGGGCTGAAGGAGCGCTACGAGGTGCACCACGGCGTGCGCATCACCGACGGCGCGGTCATCGCCGCGGCCACGCTGAGCAATCGCTACATCACCGACCGCTTCCTGCCCGACAAGGCCATCGACCTGATCGACGAGGCCGCCAGCCGGCTGCGGATGCAGATCGACTCCAAGCCGCAGGAACTGGACGAACTCGACCGCCAGGTGATGCAGCTTGAGATCGAGCGGGAGGCGCTGAAGAAGGAGAAGGATGACGCCAGTAAACAGCGGCTGGCCGAACTGGAAAAAGAACTGGCCGACCTCAAGGAGCAGAGCGCCGAGCTGACCGGGCGCTGGCAGGCCGAGCGGGACGCCATCGCCCAGGTGCAGACGCAGAAGGAGGCCATCGACCAGGTGCGCGTGGCCATCGAACAGGCCGAACGCGCCTACGACCTGCAGAAGGCGGCGGAACTGCGCTACGGCAAGCTGCGCCAGTTGGAGAGCGAACTCGCCCAGGCACAGGCTCAGGTGAATCAGCTACAGGCCAGGGGCGCGCTGCTCAAGGAAGAGGTGGACAGCGAAGAGATCGCCGCAGTGGTGAGCAAGTGGACGGGCGTGCCGGTGTCCAGGCTGCTGGAGGGCGAGCGCGAGAAGCTGGTGCGCATGGAGGGACACCTCCACGAACGGGTGATCGGCCAGGAGGAGGCGGTGCATGCAGTGGCCGCGGCCATCCGCCGCAGCCGCGCCGGTCTGCAGGACCCGAACCGGCCCATCGGCAGCTTCATCTTCCTGGGGCCGACGGGCGTCGGCAAGACCGAGCTGGCGCGGGCGCTGGCCGAGTTCCTCTTCGACGACGAGCAGGCCATGGTGCGCATCGACATGAGCGAATACCAGGAGCGCCACACCGTCTCGCGGCTGATCGGCGCGCCGCCGGGCTACGTGGGCTACGACGAGGGCGGACAGCTCACCGAAGCCGTGCGCCGGCGCCCGTACTCGGTGGTGCTCTTCGACGAGATCGAGAAGGCGCACCCGGAGGTCTTCAACGTGCTCCTGCAGGTGCTGGACGACGGCCGGCTGACCGACGGCCAGGGGCGCATCGTCGATTTCAAGAACACGATCTTGATCATGACCAGCAACCTGGGCAGCCAGTACATCCTGGACGTGGCCAGCGTGGACGAGGAGGTCGAGCGCCGCGTGCGCGAGGTGCTGCGGCAGCACTTCCGCCCCGAGTTCCTGAACCGGGTGGACGAGATCGTGGTCTTCCACGCCCTGCACCGGGAGCAACTGCGGGAGATCGTGGAGATCCAGTTGGGACGGCTGCGCGGGCTGCTCAAGGATCGGAACATCACCATCAGCCTGACCGACGCGGCCAAGGACCTGCTGGTGAACGAGGGCTACGACCCGGCCTTTGGCGCCCGCCCGCTCAAGCGGGTGATCCAGCACCGCATCGCCGACCCGCTGGCCAGCGACATCCTGCTGGGCAAGGTGGCCGCGGGCGACCACGTACTGGTGGACGCGCACGGCAGTGAGTTGGCTTTCACGGTGATGACAGACTGATTTGTGAGAGGGTGAGAGGGTGAGAGGGTGAGAGGGTGAAACGATCACCCCATCACCCCATCACCCCATCACCCTCTCATATTGTTGCTGGGACACGATAGACCGCGCCGCGCTGGCGTGCAAACGATTGCGCGGCGCTCGTCCCCGGATCATGTCCTGTGCGGCCCCCATGCTGCATACGGTTTTCCTGACAACTGTCCCGAAAAAGATTGTGATAAGTGTCACTAGCACACTTTTGCTGCCATGATATATGATTGCAGCGCAGTATGCAGACAGTACGGCTCAGGCCGTTGAGCGCACCAGAAAGGAAATCCGCAAGATGAGCAAACTGACGATTCCCGCCAATGTGAAAAATGAAGAACTGATCAAATGGGTCACCGAAATGGTCGACCTGTGCAAACCTGACCGGGTGCACTGGTGCGACGGTTCGCAGGCCGAGTATGACGCGCTCTGCGAAGCGATGGTTGCGGGCGGCACTTTCATCCGCCTCAACCCGGAGAAGCGCCCCAATAGTTTCCTGGCTCGCTCGCACCCCAGCGACGTGGCGCGCGTGGAAGACCGCACCTTTATCTGCTCGCTGAGCAAGGGCGACGCCGGCCCCACCAACAACTGGATGCACCCGAAGGAGATGAAGGCCGAGTTGACGCCCAAGTTCGACGGCTGCATGCGCGGGCGCACGATGTACGTCATCCCCTTCAGCATGGGGCCGATCGGCTCGTCGATTGCCCACATCGGCGTCGAGTTGAGCGACTCGCCCTACGTCGCAGTCAACATGCGCATCATGACGCGCATGGGCAGCGCCGTGATCGACGCGCTGGGCAACGGTGAATTTGTCCATTGTCTGCACTCGGTCGGGATGCCCTTGGCCCCAGGCCAGACAGACGTGGCGTGGCCGTGTGCGCCGGACGCCTCGCAGAAGTACATCGTCCACTTCCCCGAAGAGCGCGCGATCTGGAGCTACGGTTCCGGCTACGGCGGCAACGCGCTGCTGGGCAAGAAGTGCTTTGCGCTGCGCATCGCCTCGGTGCTGGGGCGCGAGCAGGGCTGGCTGGCCGAGCACATGCTCATCCTGGGCGTGAAAAGCCCCGATGACGTCAAGACCTACGTGGCGGCGGCCTTCCCCAGCGCATGCGGCAAGACCAACTTCGCCATGTTGATCCCGCCCAAGCCCTTCCAAGACGAGGGCTGGGAAGTCACTACCGTGGGCGACGACATCGCCTGGATCAAGCCAAACAGTGACGGCAAAATTTACGCCATCAACCCGGAAGCCGGTCTCTTTGGCGTGGCGCCAGGCACCAACTACAAGAGCAACCCGAATGCGATGGAGTCGATCACTGCCAACACGATCTTCACCAACGTGGCGCTGACCGACGACGGCGATGTCTGGTGGGAAGGGATGGACGGCGCGCCGCCTGCCCATGCCATCGACTGGCAGGGGCAGGATTGGACGCCCGACAGCGGACGCAAGGCCGCTCACCCCAATGCGCGTTTCACGGCGCCGATCAGCCAGTGTCCGTCGGTCGACCCGGCCTACGATGACCCGAAGGGTGTGCCGATTGCAGCCTTCATCTTCGGCGGGCGGCGCAGCACCGTGGTGCCGCTGATCTACCAGTCCTTCAACTGGGCCTTCGGCGTCTACGCTGCGGCCACCATGGGGTCGGAGATGACCGCCGCCGCGTTTGGCAAACTGGGCGAAGTGCGCCGCGACCCCTTTGCCATGTTGCCCTTCTGTGGCTACCACATGGCCGACTACTTCAACCACTGGCTGGACTTTGGCCGTCACATCCCGAACCCGCCGCGCATCTTCAACGTCAACTGGTTCCGCCGCGACGCCGAGGGCAACTTCCTGTGGCCGGGCTTTGGCGACAACATGCGCGTCCTCAAGTGGATTGTCGAGCGCGCACGGGGCAAGAGCCTGGGCGTGGAGTGCCCGCTGGGCTGGGTGCCCCGCTACGAGCATCTCGACTGGCGCGGCCTGGAGGACTTCACCCGCCGCGACTTCGATGCCATCATGAGCATCGATCGCGACGAGTGGATGCGGGAGATCGCGTCCCACGACGAGCTCTTCTTCAAGCTCTACGACCGGCTGCCCAAGGAGATGACCTTCATCCGTGAACTGCTGCTCTCCGGGCTGTGGCGTTCGCCGGAGCACTGGGGTCTGGACGAGATGGAGTTCTTCGACGACATGGCGTAGTTGAGCGCCAGTCCTGACTGTAGAAAGAAAGAGCGTGCTGCGAGAATCTCGCAGCACGCTCTTTCTTTTGGCGGGGTTCAGGCAGTTGTGCGCGGGATGCCGTGATCCGCGGCGGCTGTGCTACAATCGGCGGGAGGACAGGGGCCGCGCCGGAGCCGCATCAACCGGGCGCTGGAGAACACGGCAGGATCGACGGTGAGCGCAATCGAGCTTCTCTACGCTGAAAACATCATCACCCGCAGGAAAGGCGCGCCGCAGCAGCGGCTGACCTTCTGCCTCCTGGTGGAAAACCGCGCCTACGGCAAGGAAGTTGCGGTGCGTTGGGCGGGCGAAACGGGCGACTGGCAGATGCTGCCCGCCACCTATGTCGGTCCTGCCGGCGACAACCGGGAAATCTGGCGGGCGCAGACCTGGCGGCAAGGCGACGCGCACCAATCGCTGCCGGGCAACGTGCGCTTTGCGCTTTTCTGTCGCATGGACGGCCAGGAATCTTGGGAGAACAACGGCGGCGCCAACTACCAGATCGAGGCGGACGCGGGCGTGCGTCTGCCCGCGGCAACCTCCGTGCGTCATATCGACTTTGACCCGCAGCTTCAGCCCGACCAGAAGGTCGTGAGTGTGAGCGTGGCTGTGGACGCGGCGCTGACGCCGGAGGAAGTGCTGATCGAGTGGAGCACCGACGGCTGGAAAACGGTGAAGCGCACGCCCTGCTTCTATGCGCGCGACCACTGGGATCGCAACGAACAGAGCAACGCCCGCAACCCCAACCAATATGGCGTGCAGATCTGGACGGGGCGCATCAAGCTGCGCGATGCCTATCGCGTCGAGTATGCCGTGGGCTGCCGCCGGGGCGAACAGAGCTGGTGGGACAACAACCGGGGCGCCAATTATCGTGTGCGCCGCGCCGACCTCAAGGTGCTCACGTTGAACCTGCACTGTTACCAGGAAGCCGACCAGGACGCCAAACTGTCTAAGATCGCCGCGGCGATTCGGGAACTCGACATCGATCTTATCTGTTTTCAAGAGGTGGCAGAGAACTGGAACGACGGGCATGGCGACTGGAACTCAAACGCAGTGAAGGTGATCAACGAGCGCATCGGGCAACCGTATCACGTGTACACCGATTGGTCGCACCAGGGGTTTGGCCGCTACCGCGAAGGCGTGGCGATCGTCAGCAAGTTCCCGCTGCTTAAGCGTGAAGCGCGCTACGTGTCGCCCAGCCAGGACCCCTACGACATCCACGCGCGCAAGGTGGTGATGGCGCAGGTGGATGCGCCGGGCATCGGGCTGGTGAATGTCTTCTGCACGCACCTGAGTTGGTGGCAGGATGGCTTCCGCCAGCAGTTCGACACGCTGGCCAGTTGGGCTGAACGCAGCCACACCCGCCAGGTGGCGGCGACGCTCATCTGCGGCGACTTCAACGCCAAGGCCGGCGCCGAAGCCTATCGCCATGTGGTTGCCGGTGGCAAGTACGAAGATCAGTTCCTCAAGATCGACCGCCGCGGGGTGTTCGACGCGGTCTTTCGCACGCACCAGGCCGATTGGCCGCGCCTGCTGGACGGCGATCACCGCATCGACTACATCTTCCTGCGTCGCGACGGCAAACTCAAAGCGACCGGCGCGCGCGTGCTCTTTACCGAAACAGACTACGGCCGCGTATCGGATCACGTCGGCTTCTATGTCACCTTCGAGCCACACTGACCGGTGTGGGCGAGATAGATAGACCGCGGATTTAGCAGATTAGGCGGATTTTCGCGGATGAAAAGTGGCAAGAAATCCGCGTGAATTCGCCAAATCCGCCGCATCCGCGGTCTGTTATTTGTGAGGACGGTGAATATGGCATTTGCTGAAGATTACGCAGTACCCGTCGAGGGCAAATTGGGCACCAGTTTCCCGCGCAACAACGACTTCAAGGAAGTCTTCTATCTGCGCTGGGGCCGCGTGCGCTTCGACGCGTTCTGGGGCATCGATCTCAACCTCAAGGTCATCTTCAAGGTCTATCGCAGCGACGGCGTCTGCGAGCATTTCGTGGTGGACACCGACCCGCGCTATCCGCAGTGGAACTTTCATCAGCGCGTGACGCGCGACTTCTTCATGCATCCTTTCCCGAAGCATCTGGGGCGCGTCACCTGTGTCAAGTTTGCCTACGTGGTGCACATCGGCGAACGCTCGATCCCGTCGCGGCACGAATACATCTTCATGGACGGCCCGCAGTTCGACGATGAGCGCTTCCAGCGCCGGCCCATCACGACGGAATTCGTGACGCCCAACACCTGGCGCACCTATGAAGCCGACGCCGCCATGCTCCAGCGCGACGTGGACTGGATCAATAGCAACTACGGTTCGCTCAACGTCACGCCCAAGTTCACCAAGGGGCTGCCGCTCCATCCGTACCACCCCAAGCGCTATATCCACGACCAGATTGACGCGGTGATTGCGCGCCGCCACGCCCAGCCCGACCGCATGCACACGATCAAGGTCTGCGTCGACTGCATCGACGACACCGATTTCGTCAACCATCTGCTCCACGCCGCGGCGAACGGCGTCTGGGTGCAGGTGCAGGTAGACTGGCGCAAGATGACCTTGACCAACAGCTACAACTACATCCGGCTGAAGCGCTCCGGCGTGGAGTTGGTCGGCGTCTTCTGCACGCCCAAACATCCGAAGATCGAAGTCGCGCCGGACATGCACAACAAGTTCATCATCTTTGGCGACCGCGACGCCATCGTCGGCTCCTTCAACATCACCTTCGACCGCTGGGGTTCCAACTGGGAGTCGGGCATGTCCTTTCGCTCCAAGGGGTTCTGCCGGCTGCTCGACAACATCTTCCAGAGCGTGCGCGGGGGCGTCATCCAGAAGTACACCGTCGAGCCGCTGAGCCATTTCAACCTGCTCTACACCTTTGGCCGCCAGGCGCTGCCCAACGGCGTCTACTATCGTCCCAACGCCGCCATCATCTCCGAGATTCACCGCGCGCAGCGGTCGATCAAGCTCTGCCTCTTTCTCATCGGCGAGATGGTGGGCGAGCACGAAGACAGCGTGATCGACGCGCTGATCCACGCGCGCAACCGCGGCGTCGACGTGCAGATCATCCTCAACGGCCATCTGGCGCGCAAAGGCGACCCGGGGCAGGAGTTCTCGATGGCGGAGGAGCTGGCGCGGCCGCTGCTGCCCGCCGTCTACCGGCTCAAGCGCGCCGGCGTGCCCGTGCTTCTCGCCTACGGTCAGCACGACCAGCCGGTGCCCTACTGCCCGATCCACTCCAAATACTGCGTCATCGACGAGTACAAGGTGCTGGAAGGCAGCTTCAACTGGTACAACACGTCGGTCTATTCTCACGACCTCTACATGGTCGCCGCCAACGCCGACACGGCACGGCTCTATGTGAATGAATTCAACGAGACACTGCGCGAGTTCCGCATCTTCTCGTGACCCAAAGGATCAGTGATGTTTTATCCCTACACCGAACGCCAGGCGCGCTTCATCGCGCTGGCCGGCGAACTGGCCGACGGCTTTGCGGCCCGCGCCGCCGAACAGGACCGCAGCGGCGCCTTTCCCTTTGCCAACTTTGACGACATCCGTGCGGCAGGATTGCCCGCGCTGGTTGTCCCGGAAGATCTGGGCGGCTGGGGCGCATCGCTGCTGGAAACCGTGATGACGATGGAGCGGCTGGCCCAAGGCGACGGCAGCACTGCGCTCAGCCTGGCCATGCACATGCAGACGCTGGGCAGCGCGGCGGAAGCCGGCGCCTGGCCGCACACGCTCTTCGCCCGCCTCAGTGCGGACGCCGTGACCCGCGGCGCGCTGGTCAACGCCTGCGCCACCGAGCCGGAACTGGGCAGCCCCAGCCGCGGCGGCCGCCCCAAGACCACGGCGCGCCCCGCGACCGACGCACCGGACACCTGGATCATCGACGGGCGCAAGAGCTTCGCCAGCATGGCGCCGGTGCTCGACTACTTCATCATCCCCGCCACGTTGCAAGACGGCAGCGACGATGTGGCGCGTTTTGTCGTGCCGCGCGGCGACGGCATCCAACTTGTGGAAACCTGGGACGCGCTGGGAATGCGCACCACGGGCAGCCACGACATCCTCCTCACCGGCGTGCGCGTGCCGGAGGAAAACATCCTCGCCCGCGCCAGCCAGTCGACCGGCGGCGGCGGCAACGCCTGGTTCCTGCTCGTGGTGAGCGCAGTCTACGTGGGCGTGGCATTGGCCGCGCAGCAAGCCGCGGCGCGCTATGCCCAGGAGCGCACACCCACGGCGCTGGGTCGCCCCATCGCCACGCTGGAGCACATTCAGCGCCATCTCGGCCAGGCAGAGTTGCTGCTCACCCAGGCGCGGCTGCTGCTCTATCACGCCGCGACGCTCTGGGGCGATCACCCGGCGCAGCGCGATGCACTCGGCCCGACGGTGATCGCCGCCAAGGTGACGGCCACCAATCACGCCGTCGCCGCGGTGGACCACGCCATGCGCGTGGCGGGCGGCGCCAGCATGACCCGCACGCTGCCGCTGGAGCGCTATTACCGCGACGTGCGCGCCGGGCTATACCATCCGGTGGGCGACGACGAGGCGTATTTGCAGTTCGGGCGGCAGGCGCTGGCAGCAGTCCGGGCAGAGAGCAACGGCAGCGTTGGATAAGAAAGGGAGAAAATCATGTCTACGATAGCGTCCGAGACAGAGTTGATCCGGGAGAAGGTTGGCCAGGCGGTCGAGATTCTGCGCCAGCAGAAGGTCGACCTGTGGCTCACCTTCGTGCGCGAAACCTCTGCGGTGCGCGACCCAGTGCTGCCTTACATCTACGGCCACGATGTCACCTGGCAGAGTGCGTTCATCGTCACCCGCCGCGGCGAGCGCATCGCCATCCTCGGCCACTTCGATGCTGAGACGGCGCGGCGGCTGGGCGCCTACGACGAGGTGATCACCTACCACGAAGCCTTCAGCGAGCCGCTGCGCAGCCTGCTTCAGCGGCTCGACCCGGCGCAGATTGCCGTAAACTACTCGTCCAACGACTCCCACGCCGACGGGCTGACCCACGGCATGTATCTGCTCCTGCAGCAGTATCTGGGGGATACGCCCTACGCGGCGCGGCTGACCAGCGCCGAGCAGGTGATCGGCGCGCTGCGCGGGCGCAAGACCCCGGCCGAAGTGGCGCGCATCCGCCAGGCCATCGCCACGACGGAGCAGATCTACGCCGACACCTTCGCCTTCGTGCGCGCCGGCATGACCGAGCGCACCATCGGCCAGTTCATGCACGACCAGGTCACGGCGCGCGGGCTGGAGACTTCCTGGGAATGGGCCAGTTGCCCGGCGGTGAACAGCGGGCCGGACACGCCCATCGGCCACGCCGGGCCGACCGACACCGTGATCGAGCCGGGGCATCTGCTCCATTTCGACTTTGGCGTGCGCGAGCACGGCTATTCGTCCGACATCCAGCGCGTGCTCTACCTGCTGCGTCCGGAGGAAACGGACGCACCTGCGCCGGTGCGCCACGGTTTCGCCACCATCGTTGCGGCGATCCAGGCGGCGGTGGACGCGATGCGCCCTGGGATGACCGGCGCGCAGGTGGATGCAATCGCCCGCAAAGTGGTGACCGACGCCGGCTACCCGGAATACAAGTACGCCACCGGCCATCACCTGGGCCGCGCCTGTCACGACGGCGGCGGCGTGCTCGGCCCGCACTGGGAGCGCTACGGCGCCACGCCGGACTATCCGCTGGAGGCGGGGCACGTCTACACGGTGGAGCCGGGGCTGTTCGTGCCGGGCTACGGCTACATGGGCATCGAAGAGGATGTGCTGGTGACGGAGAGCGGCACTGTCTTTCTTGGCGCGCCGCAGACGGAGTTGATTTTGCACCGCGGATAATGCACCCCCTCCCAGCTTCCATCGGGGCCGCAAGCGAGTCATTCCCTGTGCAATTTGGGGAGGGGCTAGTACACGTGGGCCGAAATATGTCGCCGGGCGTCGGGTGGGGGCGCACCCACGTGTGCGCCCGGAAGCCGGACAGGCACAGGAGCCTGTCCCTACCCCCATCGGAAGGCAACGCGCAGCGCAAACTCGCGCAGCAGACGGCCACCCGCCTGCTCCTTCAAGATGCGCACTTGGTCACTTCAGTGTCACTGCACCATCAACCGTTGTAGCGCCTCCAGCACCTCCTGTGCGCTGCCCGCATCCAGCACGATACGGCTGGCGGCGGAAAGCTGCTCCAGGCTGCACGCGTCGAGCGCCGCCAACAGCGCCGCGTCCGGCGCGCCAAAGCGATAGGTGATCAGTTCGACCAACATCTGGCGCTTGCCCTGCGCCCGTCCTTCTTCACGTCCTTCTTCCCGGCCCACTTCACGTCCTTCCTCCCGTCCTTCTTCTCGGCCTTCTTCCAGCCATTGTTGCGCAGCAGGTGAAATCAACATGGTCTGTTTCTCCTTTCCTACGGTCTCCAAAACGGT
>JAPKMV010000309.1 GCA_026645635.1 Caldilineaceae bacterium | reverse complement strand
AGGCGGCCGGGGGTATCCGCCAGCGCGCGATAGGTCGCGACGGCGTCCTCGAAGGATGCCAGCGCAGCGCGGGGATCCTCCAGCGCCAGGTAGGCCAGGCCAAGATTGATGGCCGCGTGCGCCGTGTGCAGCCGATCGCCCACAGTGCGCAGCGCCTGGCACGCTTCCAGACCCGTCGTCAACGCCTCCGCCAATTGGCCATTGAGGTGATAGGTGCGCGCCAGGTTGAGCAGCACGATGGCGCGATTGGCCTTGTCATCCAGTTCGGCTAGTGCGGAGCTGGCCATCTGAAGGCGGTCGATGGCCTCGGCATAGCGGCGCTGACCCTGCAGGGCATAGCCGATGTTCTGCTGCGCCCAGGCGATGCGCCGCAGGTCGCCCTGCTGCTGGCGGATCACCAGCGCCTGCCGATGCTGCGCCTCCGCCTCCTCCCACTGCCAGCGGTCGAGCGCCACCATGCCCAGCACGAAGTGGCTCATGGCGCGCTCGGGCGCGTCCGCCGCCAGGAGCTGCAGCGCAGCCTCCGCCTGCTCCACGGCCGCCGCGTGGCGATGCTCCAGGCAGGCGACGTAGGCCAGTTGGTTAAGCGCGCGCGCCGCACCGGTCGCGTCGCCCAACTGGCGGAAGCAGGCCAGGCTGGCAGCCAACTCTTGCTGCGCACCAGTGAAGTCGCTCATCAGCCGCAGCAGATGGCCGATGTGCAGGGTCAACTCCGCCTCGGCGACCAGGTCAGCCAGCACCTGGCTGCGTTCGCGGCCGCGAATGAGAAAGGGTAGCCAGTCGCTGCGCTCACCAGCGCGTTCCATCGGTTCCGCCAGCGCAGACAGGAGATCGCGGGCGGCGGGCCAGGCGGCGTCCAGCCCCAGGGCAAAGGTGAGCACGTGGAGCGCACTGTCCCGCTGGCGAGGAAACTCGTCGCGGCTGAGGCTGGCGCCGGGTGCGAAGCGCGCCAGCAGGGTCTCTACGCCGCGCGCCACATAGGTCGCAAAGAGCGCAGGGTAATCTGTCCCCGGCGCTGCGCCCGCCAAAGACAGTGAAGCTACAGGAGGGACGGCGACTGCCACTTCGCCACCTGCTCTTGCAGAAACGTGCGGGTCAGGCTGTGGATGCTGTAGAGCCGGTCATGCAGTTCGCCCCGGGCGTCGACCAGGTTGAGCAGCACCAGGGTGTCGAGCGCGTGGCGCAGCGCGGCGTCATCCAGCAAGCTGACCGCGGCCAGGAAGGGCAGGTCGCCGCCGTGATTGGCGGTGAGAGGCATGGCCAGCAGCAGCAGCCGCGCCGGTTCGTCCAGGTTGTCCCAGGCGCGGCGGTAGATGAAGGTGTAGAGACTCTCCACCTTGCGACTGTTGACCGCAGTCAGGTCGTGCAGGATCGCCGGCAGCGCGTGGATGTGCAGTTGGCCGACCACCAGGCGCAGCGCCAGCGGGTTGCCGCCGACCACGTCGTAGATCGGCGCCAATTCGGCGTCGCCGGCTGCGGCGGTGGCAGGCAAGTTGCGGATCGAGGCCTCGAAGCGGATGAGCGCCAGCGACTCGCTGCGGTCGAGCGGCGGCAAACTGAAGTGATGGATGTCGTGCGCGTGAAAGAGGTTGTGGCGCGAGGTGAGCACGAACTTGGTGGGGCCGGCAAAGTCGCGCAGGTGGCCGAGCAGCACATCCACATCCTGCACCGTCTCCAGGTTATCGACCACGATCAGGTGGGGCGTGCGTTTGAGTTCGCTGCGCAGCAGTTCGCCCTTTTCCCGCGCAGTGAGGCGAGCCTGGGTAGCCACCTCGGGCAGAAGCTGGCTGCAGAGCGCATCCACCAGCGCGTCGGCGGTGAGCGCGGGCATGGGCAGCGGGTCGATGTAGCCGCCCAGGTTTAGCACCCGCTGCCGCGCCGTCACCCACGCCACGGCAAGCGCAGGCGCCTGGTCGATGGCGCGGCGCAGCAGCCCGTCCGCCAGCGTCGTCTTGCCGATGCCGCCGATGCCTTCGATGGCATAAAGCCAGGGCGGACCGGGCGCCAACACCTGGCGCAGCAGACGGTCGAGGTGGGCTTCGATGCCAAAGAGTTGCAGATAGGCGGGCGGTTCCAGGCGCGCCAGGGCTGTCTGCCGCTGGCGAGTGGCCGCCGCCTCCTCCTGGGCAAAAAGGATGTCCACCAACTGAGCCAGGGCCTCGCGCTGCTTCTTGTTGACTGTGCCCTCGTGCATGGCCAACTGCCGGGCGATGAGATGCACCTTGAGGTCGTCGAGATAGTGCAGGCGCAGGATGAGCGCGCCCTCGTGGTTGACGCCCGCGAGCTGCTCCAGCGCATCCACGATCAGCCGCTGCGACGCCTGGCGCGGGGTGCAGGCGCTGCGCTGCTGCAACTGGCGATTCAACGTGAGCGCGGCCAGCGGATCGGCGCCGGCAGGCTGGCGCCATTCCCGCAGGGCGTCCTGCACCGCACTGGTCAATTCCTGTTTGGACAGAATGCCTATCTGGTTCATGGTAGATGCGCTGCTCTTCGCCGGGTCAGTTTCGCAGGAGGATACCACGAAGGGCGCGGATCAGGAAATGGTCAGAAAATGGGCCGGGGCGCCGACAATCGGCGATATGCTGCCGCCGCTATTCCTTCACCGCACCCAGCATGATGCCGCGGATGAAGTAACGCTGCAACAACGGATAGACCAGCAGGATCGGGATCATCGCCACGAAGAGTTTGGCCGCGTTGAGCGTGTTATTGGAAAGCTGCGCAAGGAGCGCAGCCTGCCCACCGTGAAGCGCAGGCCGGTCGGCGATCACCAACTGCTGGATGTAGGTTTGCAGCGGGTAGTTGTCGGGGTTGTTCATCAGGATCAGCCCGTCGAAAAAGGAATTCCAGTGGCCCACGATGCTGAAGAGGGTGATGGTCGCCAGCGCAGGCAGCGAGGTGGGCAGATAGATGCTCCACAGCAGTTGCCACGGATTGGCGCCGTCCATGCGCGCCGCTTCGTCCAGTTCCTTGGGGATGCTGCGGAAGAAGTTCATCAGCAGGATCACGCTCCAGATCGGCACGGCGCCGGGCAGCACCAGCGCCCAAATGCTGTCGAGCAGCCGGTAGCCGCTGATCGTCAGATACCAGGGCACGATGCCGACGTTGAGGATCATGCCGAAGACGAAGAGCCACATGAAGACGTTGCGGGCGGGAAAGCGCTGTACGCTGCGCGAGAGCGGGAACGCAGTCAGCACGGCCAACACAAAGTTCAGCGCGCCGCCCAGCAGCACGCGCAGCACCGAAACGCCGAACGCCTGCCAGAACTTGTCATCGCGCAGGATAAAGCCGTAGGCGTCGAGATTGAAGCCCACGGGGATCAGCCCGACCATGCCGCCGCTCACCGCGGCCTTGTCGCTCAGCGAGATGGCCAGCGTGTTGACCAGCGGCAGCAGCGCCGTCACGCCCACCAGGAGCAGGAATGCCGTGATCAGATAATCGACGATACGGTCGGTCGTGTTGCGGTGCAACATGCGGCGCTCCTAGAAAATCCGATAGTTGGCGAACTTGCTGGCCGCCCAGTAGGAAACACCGATCAAAATCAGCGCCACCACGGTCTTGAACAGCCCCACCGCGGTGCCCAGGCTGTACTGTCCCTGGATCAGACCGATGCGATAGACGTAGGTGTCGATGATGTCGCCGGTGGAGTAGACGATGGGGCTGTAGAGGTTGAAGATCTGGTCGAAGCCGGCGTTGAGCACATTGCCGATGCTGAGACAGGCCACGAGTACGATCACCGGCGCGATGCCCGGAATCGAGATGAAACGCATCTTCTGTACGCGGTTGGCGCCGTCGAGTTCGGCCACCTCGTAGAGCGTGGGGTCGATGGAAGTGAGCGCGGCCAGGTAGACGATGGCCTCGAAGCCGAACTCCTTCCAGACATCGCTGAAAACGATCACCCAGGGAAAGATGTTGGGCTGGCCCAGAAAATAGATCGGCCCGACGCCGAAGAGACCCAGGAAGTCGTTCATCATGCCGTCGCGCGCCAGGATCGTGCGCAGAATGCCGGCCAGGATCACCCACGAGAGGAAGTGGGGCAGATAGACCATCGTCTGGATCGATCGCTGGATGCGCAGAAAACGCACTTCGTTGAGCAGCAGAGCAAAGGTGACCGCAGCGACGAGCACGAAGGCCATTTTCATGGTGGCGATCAGGACCGTGTTGAAGAAGACCTGGCGCGCGTCGCGCAGGCTGAACATGTAGAGGATGTTGTCCAGCCCCACCCACGGCGACCCCTGCACGCCCAGCGCCGGGTTGAACTTCTGGAAGGCGATGACCGAGTAGACCAGCGGGACAAAGGTGAAGGCAAAGAGCAGCAGCAGCCCCGGCAGGATCATCGCATAGTACGCAAGCCGTTCACTGTCCTTGAACATGGCAATTCCTGGGTTGCAAACTGCGCACTACACAGAGGGCACAAAGTTAGCACAGAGAACACAGAGAGAACGCGGAGAGAAATCTCTGCTAACTCTCTGTGTTCTCTGTGAACCCTCTGCGCCCTCTGTGCACCGCTGTTACTGATTCATCTTCTCCAACAGCGCCGCGCCGCCGCTGTTGTTCCATTCTTCCACGAACGCATCGAAATCATCCACCGGCCTGGCGCCCGTGATGATCTGCAGGAAGGTCTCCTCCTCCAGCTTCTTCAGCGCCGGCCACGTGGGGTCTGCGGCAATGACGCGCGCCGCCACCGGGTCGGTGCGCACCTCGTCGTAGCCGCCGGCCAGCAGGTTGGCCGCATCCAGCCGCGCCATGCGCACGGCCCAGTTGGACGATTCGCTGCGCGGTGCGGCGATGTCCTGCTGGATCTGGTCGTATTCGATCTTCATCGCATCGCTAAAGGTCGTCGGATCGAACGCGCCGTCCAGCGCCTGCTGATACTCCGTGCCCATGCGTTCGACGACATAGGGCTGCTCGATCAGGAAGGGGATCGGGAAGAGCAGCGTCCAGATTTCGTTGAAATTCGGATAGTACTGCGGCGCGTCGTTGAGACCGTAGCTGATGTCGTTCTGCACGTTGAGAATCTTGAGTGCGATCTCAGGATGCGCGTAGCCCTTCTTGACGACGACGAAGCTGTAAGTGTAGTCGCCCATCGCAAAGGTATAGTCACCGTCCTTGTCCTTGAGCATGAAGGGCTGCCAGTTGGCGTTCGGATCCAGGTTGACCGAGTCGGCCAGCGGCCACCAGGGAGTCCACCAGGGTCCCATC
>JAPKMV010000308.1 GCA_026645635.1 Caldilineaceae bacterium | reverse complement strand
CGCGCGTCGATGCGGCCAACAGTGACCCGGTGAGCGGGAACAACCAGACGAGCGTGACCACAACTGTCCAGACCGAGGCGAACCTGAGCATCAGCAAGTCGGCGACGCCTTCGCCTGCTGTGCCGGGTGAGGCGTTGACCTACCGCATCGTGGTGACGAACAGCGGGCCGTCGGATGCACAGAATGTGACAGTGACGGACACGTTGCCAGCCGGGTTCACAACAACGGATGTTGCGAGCAGTCCGGGTGACAGCGACAACGTCGAGTTGACCACGCCGGTCAGCACGACGGCGGATCTGGCGCTGGTGTTGGCGAGCACGCCGACGAGCATCGCCGGGACGCTGGCGGTGGTGACAGCCACGGTGACGAACGCTGGGCCGAGCGATGCGCAGGGCACGGTGGTGACCATCACCCTGCCACCAGGCGCGCTTTACAATAGTGCGGACCTGCCGGGTGGTTGGTTCGCCACGGACAACGGCGACGGCACGGTGACGCTGACGACGATCAATGCGCTGGCGCCGAACGAGACTGTCGTGCTGCCGGTGACGGTGGACATTTCGCCCGGCGTGATTCCGGGGACGAGCCTGGAGTTCCAGGGTGTGGTCGCCAGCAGCACGAACGACCCTGATCTGTCGAACAATAGCGCCAACAGCGACACGAGTGTCGTGAGCCAGGCGACATTGGGCATCACAAAGACGAGCGACCCGGCGACAGTGAATGCTGGCGAACTCGTGACCTATACCATCACTGTCGTGAATATCGGGCCGAGCGACGCCCGCTTCGTGGACGTGAAGGAGCAGTTGCCCAGTGGTCTGACGCTCGAGAGTATCGTAGCGTCGGACGGCGGCGTCTGCGCGGGGACGCTGTGTCAGTTCGGCACGGTGGCCGCCGACGACAGCCGCACCGTCACGGTGGTGGCGCGGGTGGGCAGCGACGTGACCGGCGTGGTGACGAACACGGCGGCGGTGGATAGCATCGACAACGCGGATGGCTTGCCGGTGACGACAACGGCCACGACGACCGTCGAAGCGTTGGCCGTATTGACCATCAGCAAGGTGGCATTGAACGCGCCTGCCTATGCGGGTGGCCTGATTCACTATCAGATCGTCGTCGCCAACGCCGGCCCGTCGGATGCACCCGACGTGGTCATCACCGACACCCTGCCGGTGAGCACGACTTATGCCGGCGGCGATGCCATGTGCAGCGCCAACGGCAGCACAGTGGTCTGCGGGATCGGTACACTGGCTGCCGGCGCAAACCGCACGCTGCTGGTGCTGGCGACAGCCTCCGTCTCGTTGACCAACAACACACGCCTGACCAACACGGCAACCGTGACCAGCCCGGTCGCAATCAGCCCGGTGACGGCGACGGCCGCGGTGACTGTGCTCCAGCCCAGCGGCGGTCTGGTCAACCTGGCCATCGACAAGACTGGCGACTTTGTCACCTACACCCTGGTGGTGACCAACAGCGGCCCGGCGATTGCCACGAACGTGCAGGTGGTGGACGCGCTGCCCTTCGAGATCGAAGCGCGGTCGGTCGCCAGTACGCAAGGCGTCTGCAACAACGGCATTGCCTGCCAACTGGGCGACCTGGCCGTGGATGGCGTGGCGGTGATCACCATCTCCGGCTTTGTGCGCACCGACGCCATCAGCGGCACCATGATCAACAACGTCGCCAATGTCAGCAGCAATAACCCGGATGCCAATCCGAACGACAATGCCGACGCGCACACGCATATCATCGAAGCTGTGGCGAAGATGCAGATCGAGAAGAGCGCACAGCCCGCCATCGTTGCGCCGGGCGGCGCGCTCACCTATCGCATCATCGTGCGCAACCTGGGGCCGGCAGTGGCGCGGTCGGTTGTGGTGACTGACATCTTCCCGACTGAAGTGGTGGCGCCGCTCTTTACCAGCGCGCGCGGCTACTGTGAACAATACACCTGCTTCCTGGGCGATGTGCCGGTCGGCGAGAATGTCACGCTGCTGGTGATTGCCAGCGTGGCCGACACGGCCAGCGGCATCTTCACCAACACGGCGACGTTGACCACCACCACGGCGCTGCACCCGGACAGCGTGATCACCACTGAGGTCGGCACGCAGGTGAGCGACACTGCTGATCTGGTGATGAGCAAACAGGCAACACCTTCGGCCTTCGCCGGCGGCACCTTCAGCTATGTGCTGACTGTGCGCAATCTCGGCCCGTCCACTGCGCTCGATGTGCAGATTGCGGACACGCTGCCAAACGATGTCGAAGTGGCGGACGTTGGCGACTGTCTGTTCAACGCCCCCAATACCGTGCTCTGCCCCGCGACGCCGATCACGACTTTGGCCGATGGCGATTCGATCTCGTATACCATCGTCGTCACCAGTTCAAGCTCGCTGCTGCCCGGCACCGTGCTGCAGAATCGCGCCGAAGTCTCCTCGGCAACCTTCGATCCGAACCCGGTCAACAACATCGCCTTTGCCAGCACCAGCATCATCGGTCGCTCCGACCTGGCGATTGCCAAGTTTGCCGACCCGGCTGTTGTCCAGGCGGGCGGCATCCTGACCTACACCGTCGTGATCAGCAACCGCGGCCCGTCGGACGGCGTCAGCGTGCGCCTGGTTGACAACCTGCCGGCAGAGACCGTGCTCCTGGGCGATGTCACTGTGCAGCGTTCCAGCCTGATCAGCGTGCCGGTGACCTGTCTCGGCGCGGTCTGCGAGACGAGCCTGATGCAGTTTGGCGAGTCGATCACCTTCACGCTGCGCACGCTGGTGAACCCGGCCGTGCCCCACAATACGGTGATCACCAACACGGTGACGGTCTACAGCCCATCGGACCCGGACTTCAGCAACAATGTTGCGAACCGCCCCGTGACCGTCGAGCGCGAGTCGGAACTGGTGATCACCAAGTCCGCCGCACCCGACCCGGCTGTCACGGGCGCGCCGCTGGTCTACACGATCCGGGTCGATAACCTCGGCCCCAGCGACGCGGCCGGCGTGGTGGTCACAGATACGCTGCCCGACGGCTTCATCTTTGGCAGCCTGACCAGCAGCCAGGGCGGCTGCACTGCTCTGCCCTGTACGCTGGGGACGCTGGGGGCCGGCGCTTCCGCCTTTGTCTACATCAACGGCACCGTGGATCCGCTCCAGGCGCTGTCGCTGGTCAACACGGCGAGTGTCTCGGCGACAACGCCGTTGACCAACACCGGTGAGACCCAGACGGTCATCACGACGCCGGTCATCGCACGCGCTGATCTCAAGATCGTCATGGAGAGCCAGGCGACAGCCATCGCTGGCCTGACGGCCACAGTCCATGCCGAACTGACCAATCGCGGCCCGTCGTCGGCGGCTGGCACAGTCATGACGTTGACGCTGCCGCCCAGCACGACGTTCGAGTCGGCGTTGCTGCCGCCCGACTGGTATGTATCGACTACACCGGCTGGCGACATCGTGGTGACGACGACACTGATTGTCACGCCGGGACAGATCTACCTCTTCGACTTCGTGGTTGGCCTGGATCCCAACATCCGTTCCGGGACGAGCCTGGAAATAGAGGGCAACGTCTCATCGCTGACGCCAGACCCGGATCTGACCAACAACATGGCGGATACCGATATTACGGTTGTCACCCGGGCGGCGCTGTCGATCAGCAAGCGCGACGCACCTGATCCCGCCACAGCCGGGATGTACGTGACCTACACGATGGTTGTCACCAACAGCGGGCCAAGCGCCGCGCGCTCGGTGGACATCAAGGATCAACTGCCGGAAGGCCTGACCTTTGTCAACGTGACTGCCAGCGATGGCGGCGCCTGTGCCGGCACGCTCTGCCAATACGGCATTGTCCCTGCCAACGCCACGCGCACGATGACCGTGGTTGCGCTGGTCGGCGCCGATGTCGGGCCGGGTCTTGTCGAGAACGTGGCAGCCGTCTACTCGCCCGATTCCATCCAGCCGACGCCGACCGTTGTCACCGAGACCACGGCCATCACCACGGCGGCGACGCTGCGCATGACCAAGATCGCCTTGCACGAGCCGGCGGTGGCAGGCGGCGTGGCGCTCTATCAGATCGTCGTGACCAATGACGGGCCAAGCGACGCGCAGGATGTCGTCGTGACGGACACGCTGCCGGTGAGCACGACCTATGCGGGCGGCGATGCGGCCTGCGTGGCGAATGGCGACACGGTAACTTGTGCCGTTGGGACGCTGGCGGCGGGCGCAACGCACACGCTGCTGGTGCAGGTGAACGTGAACCCGCACATCCCCGCGGGCACGGTCATCACGAATAGCGTGGTGGCGAGCAGCCCGACTTCGGCGCTAACGACCACGGCGACGGCCACCAACACGGTGGCGCAACCGGCGGACGGGGTGGCGGACGTGGTGATGAGCAAGCACGGCCCGGCCACTGTGACCGCAGGCGAGCGCATCACCTACACGCTGGTGGTGACGAACCGCGGCCCTGCGCCGGCCCAGGACGTGCAGATCGTGGACGCGCTGCCCGGCGGCGTGAGCCTGGTGAGCGCGACTGCCAGCCAGGGGACGTGCGCGGCAGCGGTGAACTGTCAACTGGGCAATCTCACCTTGAACGCCACGGCGAGGATTACGGTAGTGGGTCTCGTCGCCAGCAATGTGACAAGCGGCACGACACTGACGAACCTGGCGCAGGTGAACAGCGCCAACGAAGACCCGGCCAGTGTCAACAACACGGCGACGGCCACGACGACAGTCGAACAGTTGTCGCATGTGACGATGAGCAAGCACGCCGTTCCAGTGACGGCTACGGCGGGCAGCGAACTGGTTTACCAGATCGCCGTCACCAACGCCGGGCCGAGCATGGCCAGCGGCGTGGTGGTGAGCGATGCGCTGCCGATGGGCTTCGCGGTAACGAGCATCAGCAGCAGTCAGGGCAATTGCAGCAGTCTGCCCTGCACCGTAGGCGACATCGCCGCAGGCGCCACGGTGGTCGTGACAATCCGTGGCACGGTGACAAGCGCCCAGACAGGCGCCCTGACGAACGTGGCAAGTCTGACGGCGACAACGCCGCTCACCGGCACGACCGATGTCAGCCTGACTACGCCCGTCACGACGAGCGCCGACCTGTCTCTGGTGCTGGCGAGCACGCCGACGACCATCGCCGGAACGACGGCCATCGTGACGGCCACGGTGACGAACGCCGGGCCAAGCGATGCGCTGGGCACGGTCGTAACCATCACCCTGCCAACAGGC
>JAPKMV010000307.1 GCA_026645635.1 Caldilineaceae bacterium | reverse complement strand
CGGCGCGTACCAACGATAGATGACCGTAAGCGCCACGGCCTGGCCGATCCAACTCTCGCCGCTCACTTCCGGCAGCAGCAGCGTGCGCTCGATGGCGGCGCGCTGGCTGGCGCCCAGATAGGTGTTGAGGTTGCGCGTTTCGTTGGGATAGGCAATGCCGTTGAGCGCCAGCATCATCTTCAACACGACGTCGCGCGCGTCGGAGATCGCCTCCGCACAGAGCAGATGTTCGCCCCGCGCCACGTGGTCGGCCAGAGGCGTCAGCGTCGTCCAGAATTGCCCCAGGAGTTCCTGGACAACGGTCGCTTGGGCGCGCGTCAGCAGATCTGGGTATTTGTTCTTTGCTGTCATGCCGCCATTATACGGGGTGCATGTATCTTCTCAATAACCTGGGGTGAGCCGATCGTAGGGGCACGATTTATCGTGCCCCTACCCGAAATATTGTGAAGCCACGGGTGTGGGGCAAAGTGAGAAGCTGGCTGCGGGCGGCGTCTCAAATGTGCGGAACGGGAGTGACCTCACACGCCGAGCCGCATCTTTTCTGATATAATCTTTGCGCGTTTCAAATACCTGCGTCTTGGCCATGACTCGTTGCGTGGCGTCCAAACCAATCAAATCTACTTTTCAAAGATGAGCATCCAAAGAATACCATGCGCAACTACGACCCATTTTCTGACCTGATCCGCTCGATCGAGGAGAACTTGCAGCGCGACGGCGGCATGAACGATCCCGGCGACGAACCGCGCACAGTGGAACCGCCGCGCCCGCCGCGCCGCCTCCTGTGGCTGATCTTCATCTTCTTTCTGCTCTTTGTGGGCTACAACGTGGTCATTGGTTTTGCCGCGGATCTGGCCTGGTTTGGCAGCCTCGGCTACGATGCCGTGCTGTGGACGCGGGTGACCGCCAGCTTTGGCCTGTTTGCCATCGTCACGCTCTTCACCTGGCTCTTCATCGCCGTCAACGTGCTCATTGCGCGCCGGCTGGACCCCTACGGCCTGGTCAACACCCCGCCGGAGCAGATTGCGGCCGCCTTTGGCGTGCGTGTGCCGGTCGTCATCCTGGTTGCCGCCGCCGGCTTTGCCGTCTTCACCGGCCTCTCCTATGCGAGTGACTGGCAGCAACTGCTCCTCTATCTCAACCAGACGCCGTTTGGAGAGACCGACCCGCTTTTTGGCCAGGATGTCTCCTTCTACATGTTCACGCTGCCGATCTGGGAATTGCTGCGCGGCTGGCTGTTCACCGTCAGCATCGTTTCCATCGTCGCGGTGGCGGTGACGGCCGGCGTGGGCTGGCGCGGCTGGGACATCAAGCCTGCGGTGCTGCGGCACCTGGCCATCCTCGGCGCACTCGCTTTGGCCACAATTGCCTGGGAGTACCGGTTGCAGGCGTATGAGTTGCTCTTCAGCCCCACCGGTGTGGTCTACGGCGCCGGCTATGCCGACGTGCAGGCGCGGCTCCCTGTCTACAACATCTTGATCTTTGTCACACTGGCGGCGGCGTTGCTGCTCATCGTCACCGGCTTCCTGCGCCGCGGCTGGCGCGCCATTGGTGTGGTGCTGGCCGTGTGGGTGGCGGTGACGGTCGTGGCCAGTTCGATCTACCCTGCACTCGTGCAGCGCTTTGTCGTGGCGCCGAACGAGTTGACCCTCGAACAGCCCTACATCGCCAACAATATCGCCATGACGCGCTCCGCCTTCAACCTGGACGAGATCGACAAACGCTCCTACATCGCCAGCGGGCAGGTGACGCCAGCGGCGCTGCTCGCCGAGCCGGAGACGATCCGCAACGTCCGGTTGTGGGACTATCGCCCGCTGCTGCAAACCTACAATCAGATTCAGGCGCTGCGCCAGTTCTACGAGTTCATCGACGTCGATGTGGACCGCTACACCATCGACGGGCGGATTCAGCAGGTGATGGTGGCCGCGCGCGAGCTGAACCCGGCGCGGCTCAACGCCGAGGCGCAGACCTGGGTCAACCTGAAGCTGGTCTACACCCACGGCTACGGCGTGGCGATGTCGCCGGTCGCGCAGATCACGCGCGATGGACTGCCGGAATTCTTCCTCAAGGATCTGCCGGTGCAGGGCGTGATCGACATCACGCAGCCGCAGGTCTATTTCGGCGAGTCGCGCGGCGACTACGTCATCGGGCGCACGGCCGCGGCGGAGTTCGACTTCCCGCGCGATGCCGGCTACGCCACCACCAGCTTCAGCGCCGACACCGGCGTCACGATGAGTTTTCTGAACCGCCTGCTCTTTGCTCTGCGCTTTGGCGATATCAACATCCTGCTCAGCCAGGACATCCAACCCGACAGCCAGTTGCTATGGCGGCGTAACATCATCGAACGCGCCCGCACTCTGGCGCCTTTCCTCTCCTACGATCAGGATCCTTATATTGTCGTCGCCAATGACGGCCGTCTCTATTGGATCATCGACGCCTACACGACGAGTGACCGCTTTCCCTACAGCGCGCCCTTCCGCGACCAGCTCAACTACATCCGCAATTCAGTCAAGGTGGTGATCAGCGCCTATGATGGCTCGACCAACTTCTACGTCGTCGATCCCAACGACCCGCTGATCACCGCCTACCAGGGCATCTTCCCCACGCTTTTCCGCCCACTGGCGGAGATGCCCGCCGACCTGTTGGCGCATCTGCGCTACCCCACCGATATCTTCTCGGTGCAGGCAGAGATGTACCGCACCTATCACATGACTTCAGCGACCGAGTTCTACAATAAAGAGGACGTGTGGGCCTGGCCGCAGGAGGTCTTCTTCGATACCTTGCAGCCGGTGGAGCCTTATTATGTGTTGATGCGGTTGCCGGAGACCGAAATGCTGCATTATGTGCAGATCTTGCCCTTCACGCCGGCTAACCGGGAGAATATGGTTGCGTGGATGGCTGCCAATAGTGACGCCGAGTTCTACGGCGACACTGTGGTCTATGAATTTGGGCGAGAATCGCTCTTTTTCGGGCCACAGCAGATCGAGGCGCGCATCAACCAAGACCCCATCATCAGCGCGCAGTTGGCGCTCTGGAACCAGCAGGGCAGCAGCGTGATCCGCGGCAACCTGCTGGTGATCCCGATCAGCAACAGTCTGCTCTATGTCGAGCCGCTCTATTTGCAGGCGGCCAGCGGCAAGATCCCGGAGCTGCAGCGCGTGATTGTGGCAACGGCGGACCAGGTGGTGATGGCGCCGAATCTGGGGCTGGCGCTGGCCGACCTCTTTGGCCGCGACACCATCGTGCGCGCGGGGCTGACGGAGCTGCTGACCTCTCCTGCGGAACTGGCTACGCTGGGGCAGAGCAGCAGCGCTATGCCGGCCACGGCTACGCCCTCCACGGTGGAGGAACTGATCATCGCCGCCAATCGCCACTATCAACTGTCTCAGCAGTATGTGCAGCAGGGCGACTGGGCCGCGTATGGCGAAGAGATGAAGGCGCTCCAGCGCACCATCGAGCAGTTGGTGGAGGTGAGCGGTGTGGAGATCGAAGAGCCGGCAGAGGACGCACCGCCGCCTGATGCTGCGCCGGAGGACACAGCCGCGCCCGAATCCGCGCCAGACGAGGAGAGTGCACCGTAAGCCGCGCGCAGACTCTTACCCATGTTTTAGCTTGGTTTCATAGCAGGTTAAGCGCGGAGGAGCAAAATCGATGACAACCTTGTCAGGCTGATGATGCCGGCAAAGGTGATTACCATCGGTTTCGTTTTTGGCAGCAAGTGCTGCACAAGTAGAAAGGCATTTTGATCCATATGTTACCCGAGAACAAGGAAACCTATTCTCAGCCGCGTCGCCAGCGTCGCAGCGCCGGCATCGTGGCGCTGGTCATGGGGACGGCGCTGCTGTTCGTGCTTGGCGCCTTCTATGCGCCGGCGCTTTTCCAACAGGCGCCGGTTTTGGCTGCGCCTGCCCTTCAGGCCGATTCGTCGCTGGTGGACGACCAGGAAGCGCTGGCTGCGCTTTACGAGGCAGTGGCGCCGGCGATCGTCAACATCCAGGTCGAGAGCAACGCCAGCCCGTTGCAGATGCCTGACATTCCCGGCTTCGAGCTGCCGGAGGACATGCCTTCCGTGCCGCAGATGGGCCAAGGCTCCGGCTTCATCTACGACGACCAGGGCCACATCGTGACCAACAACCATGTGGTCGAAGGCGCCACCAAGGTGCTCGTCACCTTCAACGATGGACGCTGGGCGGAAGCCGAAGTCGTGGCCACCGATCCCCAGGCCGACCTGGCCGTCATCAAGGTGACGCCACCTGACGACATGACGTGGACCGCGCTGGCCCTGGCCGACGACAGTTCTGTCAAGGTTGGCCACACGGTAATTGCCATCGGCAATCCGTTTGGGCTGGCCGGCACCATGACGACCGGTATCGTGAGCGCGTTGGGTCGCGGCTTCCCGGTGGGGAGCATGGGCGCACGCTATACGCTGCCCGACGTGATCCAGACGGACGCCGCAATCAATCCCGGCAACTCCGGTGGGCCACTGCTTGACCTGGCGGGTAACGTCGTCGGCGTCAACTTCGCCATCGAGTCGCCGTCGCGCTCCAACTCCGGCGTGGGCTTTGCCATCCCGGTGTCGATCGTGCGCCGCGTCGTGCCGGAGCTGATCGCAGATGGCAAGTTTGAGTATGCCTACCTGGGTCTTCAGGGCAACACCATTACGCCGCAACTGGCCGAGGCGTTGGAACTGGAAGACAACACACTGGGCGTCTACGTGTCGGCGGTGGTGCCTGGCGGTCCTTCGGCCGAGGGTGGCGTGCAGGGTGGCAGCGAGCGGGTGACCAATGCGGCCGGCGTGGAGTTCAGCAAGGGCGGCGACATTGTGATCGCCATCGACGAACAGCCCGTGCGCCGCTTCGAGGATCTGGTCAGTTACCTTGTGACTCGCGCCGCGCCGGGACAGACGGTGACGCTCACCGTGGTGCGCGACGGCGCCGAGCAGGAAATTGCGGTGACGCTGACCGAGCGCCCTTCGCAGCCGGTGGCTGCCGGCAGCGAGTCGCCGCGTGATGGCATCAACGCCCGCGCCGCCATCGCCATTGCCGAAGCGGCGGTGGAAGAGAGCGGCGACCTGACCGGTGAGATAACCGAGAAGATGGCCATGCCCGAAGAACGCGACGGCAAGCCGGTGTGGGTCGTCGAACTGGCCACCGCCGATGATGCAGCGACCGTCGTGGTCGATGCCGAAACCGGTGACGTCGTGGAGATCATCGT
>JAPKMV010000306.1 GCA_026645635.1 Caldilineaceae bacterium | reverse complement strand
AGGCGCGAGCGCGGCGCCTGGCGTTCGCCGGAAGGCGGGCTGGGCGGCGGAGTGGGCGCGCCACCCGATCCGCCGTTGCCGCTGCCACCGGCATCTACCGCGAGGATCAGCCCCGGCAGCAGGTTGGTGTGCGCCTGTTCTTGCAGCCACGTCGCCGCTTCCTGGCAGGTCTCGCCGTTTACGTAGGCGACAACGCTGGCGATGGTGCGCGGGGAGACGCGGGCGAACCAGTCGCCGCAGCCGGCCAGCAAGGCGGCGCTGCCGCTGACGCGCTGGCGGTGCACGGGCCACAAGGCAAACGGGTTGCTCTCGTCCTGGCCGGTCAGCCGCTCCGGCGGGCAGACATGGACATCGCCGCCGTCGCTGGTGATAAAGGCAAAGGCGTCGCCCATGCCAGCCAGGGCGATGCGGTCAGGCAGCAGCCCGATGCAGACAATCCCGGCTTCCCAGGCGGCGTTGGTCTGGTCGTTCTCGGCCAGGAGCATCTGCTGCGCCTGGCGCACCGCCTCGACCATCACCTGCGACTGGCTGCCTTTGGCGTTGTAGTAGGTGCGCTGCAGCGCGCTGAGCAGGCGGTCGGTGATTTGTGCACCGTTTTCGCCCGCGCCGCGCAGATCGACCAGCGCGACAAAGCGGCCGCGCTGCGCCTGGTGCGAGCCGGCCGCTGGTTCGACGGCGCGAATGCCCTGCGGGCCGTCGGCAGTCTCTTCGGAAAGGTACGCAATGTGTACGGTCATGAAGCTGTCGCCTGGATGTTAGCTGTCGGTTGTGGCGTTGCAAACTGCATAGATTTTAGCTTGCATGGGCGTCAATGTCAACGTGAATCGCAAGGAAGTTGCAGGGAATGAGAGAATGGGGAATAGGGAATTTCGGGCGGTGTGATAGACTGCAAGGAGATGCCGCCTTTGTCGTTGTGAATGCCGCACGGTTGGTTGAACCCGCATGAGGAGTTTCGCGCCCTACGTCATCCGCACGAAGACCATTCCGCCCCCGCGCCGGGCGCGCACGCTGGCGCGCCCGCGGGTCAGCCAGCGCCTGCGGCAGGCGTATGAGCATCGCCTGACCATCTTGCAAGCCGGCGCCGGCTTCGGCAAGAGCACGGCGCTGGCGGTACTGGCCGAAGAAGTGCAGCCGCTCATCTGGTGCCAGGTGAGCGACGAAGACGGCGACCCGCCGGTTCTGCTCCTCCACCTCTGCTATGCGATTCTGCACGCGCTGCCCACGGTCGAGAACCTGCCGATTGCGCTCATCGAAGCGTGGGACGGCGACCAGGGGCCGCTGCCCTGGCGCGCAGTCCTCGACCAGATGATCAACGCACTGAGCAGCGGGCTGACCGCGCCGACGCTGCTCGTGATCGACGACGCGCACCAGGTCATTGCCAGCGGCGACATCCCGCACCTGCTCGATCGGCTGGTCACGCTGGCGCCGGCGCAGCTTCACATCCTGCTTGCCGGGCGCCCCACCCTCACCCTGCCCAGCCTGGCGCGCTGGCGGGCACGGGGCGATGTGCTTGTACTCGATCAGGCGGCGCTGACCTTTACCCGCGACGAGATCACGACGCTCTTCACCGCGCACTATGACGTCACCCTGACGCCGGCGGAGGCCGATGCGCTGCTGGCCTACACCGAAGGATGGGCCATTGCGCTGCAACTCGTCTGGCAGAACCTGCGCGGCCAGGTGCGCCCGGCGCTCGACATTCCGCAGCGCTGGCAGGCCGCCTCGCGCGACGCGCTGTTCGATCTCCTGGCGCAAGAGGTCTTCGCCGGGCAGACTGCCGAAGTGCAGCAGTTTCTGGTGGTCACTTCGACCCTGCGCGACCTGCTGCCTGCTGCCTGCGATGCGCTGCGCCGCGCAGCCGGCCACACCGAGGACGACATGAGCGCCAGCACCGCGGCGATGCTTGCCTACCTGCGCCGCCAGGAGCTGTTTGTCGTTGAGACCGCAGAAGGCGTCCTGCGCTATCATCACATTTTTCACACCTTCTTGCGCCGCCAGGCGCGCGCCGCAGACCGCCAACTTTGGCACCGCGCCGCGGCCGACTACTTTGTCGATTGCCGCGATCCAGAGGCGGCGATCTATCACCTCCTCGAAGCCGAGGCGTGGGACGCGGTGGCCGATCTGCTTGACGCCTACGCCGCCGACTTGCTGGCTGCGGGCCGCCTCGACACACTGGCCGCCTATATCGACGCGCTGCCGCCGGAAACGCTGCATCAGCACCCGGTGATCCTCTTCATGTTGGGCGAACTCGCCCGCCTGCACAGCCGCTTCGAGGAGGCGCTGGGCTGGCACCAACAAGCCGAGACGATCTGGCGGGCGCGCGGGCGCGGGGACGGTATTGCCCGCGCCCTGCGCGGCCAGGCGCGTGTCTATCTCGACACCGTCGATCCCAGCAAGGCGGCGCAGTTGTTGGAAGATGCGATCCGTCTGAGCGACGGCTTCGAGGATCGGGAGGCGCAGATTCGCCTTTATGAACTGCTGGCGGAGAACAAACTCAACGCCGGCCGGGTGGAGGAGGCGGAAGGCTTGCGCCAGCGCGCCGAGAGTCTGCGGCTGCAAGGCCCGGCCAACGACGAGCTTTGGTTTCGCGTGCTGCTGCGCACCGGCCGGCTCCACGAGGCGCGGCGGGCGCTGGAAGCCCGCGCCGAAGCCGAGCGCAAAGCGCCGGTGCAGACGCCCCGCGCCCATCGCGAGACACTGCTGCTGCTGGCCCTGATCTACGCGCTGCAAGGCGAAGCGGATGCCGCCTACCAGGCAGCGCTGGACGGAACGCAGCGGGGCGACGTGTTAAGTTCACCCTTTGTCAGCGCCGTGGGCTACATGCGCCAGGGCCACGCGCTGATGCTGCTCGGCAGTTTCCGCACCCGCGCCGACCAATATGCCCGCGCCCGCCAGCAGTATGAGCGCACCATCGAGATCAGCCGCATGCTCGCCGTGCCGCGGCTGCGCGTCGAGGCAGGTTGGGGTCTCTGCCGCGCCTACGGCTATGCCGGCGATCTGGCCAACGCCGCGGCTTGCGCCGACGAGTCGATTGCCATCGCCATGCAGGCGGGCGACGAGTGGATCGCATCCTGGATCCGGCTGGCGTTGGGGGCGAGCTATGTGCTGGCCGAGCGCTACGGTGAAGCCGAAACGTGGCTGGGGCGCGCCGTCGCCGGGTTCCAGGCGTGCAGCGATCCCTTTGGCCGCAGCGCGGCGCGCCTCTGGCTTGCCCTCGCCTGTCTGCGCCAGCGGCAGATGGAGCGGCTGGCGCAGGTGCTGCCCGACCTGCTGACAATCTGCCGTACCAATGACTACACCTTTTTGTGGACGCGACCCTGCTTTGCCGGCGCGTCCGATCCACGCAGCTTTGCGCCGCTGCTGTTGACTGCGGTGAAGCGGGGCTGGGAACAGAGCTACGCCGTGCAGGTGCTGGAGACGCTGGGGCTGCAGCGGGTGGAGCTGCATCCGGGCTATCAACTGCGGGTGCAGACCTTCGGTGGCTTTCAGGTCTGGTTGGGCGATTCCCCCGTCCCGGCCAATGGCTGGCGCCGCAAGACGGCGCGCCAGTTGCTGCAACTGCTGCTCACCTATCGCCAGACGCCGCTGGAACGGGATCAAATCTGCGAGGCGCTTTGGCCGGAAGCGGACCCTGTAGCCGCACAGCAGAATTTCAAGATCGCGCTCAACGCCCTCTACCAGGTGCTGGAACCTGCGCGCGCCGCCGGCGCGGATTCCGCCTACATTCTGCGGGAAGGAAGCAGCTATGTGCTGCGACCGCACGCGGACATCTGGCTCGACGCTGACGAGTTTCTGGCCGCGGTGAAAGCAGCGCGCCGCCAGCCGGATCTGCTGCCTGGGGCGTTGTCGCTCTATCAGGGCGAGTACCTG
The DNA here is from genome assembly GCA_026645635.1 of Caldilineaceae bacterium. Lineage (GTDB taxonomy): Bacteria > Chloroflexota > Anaerolineae > Caldilineales > Caldilineaceae > Fredericiella. The sequence goes on along the minus strand of JAPKMV010000306.1, from coordinate 1,352 downwards.
CCCGATGCACGCTACGAAACCTGGGCGGCGGGGGAACGGGAACGCCTGGCCGCCATCTTCCTGGAAAATGCCGACAGGCTGGTCGAGCGGCTGTTGGAGCAGGCCGACTACGGCGCCGCCATCGACCTCTGCCAGCGCATCCTCAGCCAGGACAACTGTTGGGAGCGCGCCTATCGCCACCTCATGCTGGCCTACAGCGGGCTGGGCGACCGCGGCCAGATTGCCCGCACCTACCAGCGCTGCGTGCAGACCTTGCGCGAGGAACTCGACGTAGACCCCGCGCCGGAGACGGCAGCGCTGTGGCTGCGGTTGAAGGCAGGGTGATCGGGTCTCCCCTCAACCCTGACCCGCGGCCAGGTGCGTACAGAGCCGCTGGTTGTCCGGGCGTTGGTGCAGAAATGCAGCGCGGATCGCGTCGTCGCCGATGCGCCCGGCAATTGTCTGCACCCAGGCGTCGGCCTGATGGAGCGCCGCCCACGCGCGGACGTGCTGCCCTGCCCCGTTGAGGACCGCAGCGCAGTTGAGCAGCAGCAGCACCGGCTCGACGATGCCCGCCAGCCCCGCCCCTGCGGTGAATTCCAGCACTTCATCCACCAGCGCCAACGCCTCCGCCTGCCGGCCCAGGCGCGCAGCAGCTACGGCGCGGCCGGCCTGCGCCTCATAGCGATTCGTGTGGTGGAGCGGCGCCCACACGGCCAGCGCCTCCCCATAAGCGGCGTAGGCGTCGGCCCAGCGTTCGAGCGCCAATAGGGTGTGTCCGACGCGGTTGCGCGCCTGGCCCAACATGCGTCTCAAGCCGAGTTCCTCCAGCGCCTGGATGGCCGCCAGCCCGTATTGCAGACCTTGCTCCCAATCGCCGCTCTGGCGCAGGGTCAGGCAGAGGTTGGCCTGCACCAGCCCGACATCATCGCTGGCGCCAATCGCCTGCGAGAGCGCCAGCGCCTCCTGGTTGTGGGCGATGGCCGCGGGATACAGCCCGGCAAACTGCTCGGCCAGCGCCAGGTCGATCAAAATCCACCCGCGCTGTTGCTGATGGGCTGTATCGGCGTTCCAGGCCAGATTTTCTTCGTCACAACGCATGGCCAGGGCATAATCGCCGTAGCGGACGGCCAGCAGGGCCAGCGATTGCACCAGCCGGAAGCGCAGCGCATCTGCATCGACGATTGGCGGGTTGCCGGCCTGCACTGCCCCATCCAGCAAGGCGATCATCTCCTGCAGGCGCGCAATGCCGGCGCCGAAGTCACCGCGAAAGTGGAGCGCGTTGATGTGGATGCGGCTCTCCACGGTGCGGATATAGGCTTCCAGGTCGGACGACCCGCGCAGCAGTTCCTCGACCCGGTCAAAATGGAAAT
>JAPKMV010000305.1 GCA_026645635.1 Caldilineaceae bacterium | reverse complement strand
CCGGCGAGAAAGCCAACGAGGTCTACGGCGAGCCGATCTGGCTGCCCGAAGAGACCCTGGAAGCCATCGACGAGTATGTGATCGGCATCAAAGGCCCGCTGACCACGCCGGTGGGCGGCGGCATCCGCAGCATCAACGTGGCCTTGCGCCAGCGCCTCGACCTCTACGCCTGCGTGCGCCCGGTGCAGTACTTCACCGGCGTGCCCAGCCCGGTCAAGCATCCGGAACTGATCGACATGGTCATCTTCCGCGAGAACACCGAGGACATCTACGCCGGCATCGAGTGGGAAGCCTACAGCGCCAGCGCCAAGAAGATCATTGATTTCTTGCAGAACGAGATGGGCGTCAAGAAGATCCGCTTCCCCGGCTCCAGCGGCATCGGCATCAAGCCGGTGAGCGAAGAGGGCACCACCCGGCTGGTGCGCGCGGCGATCCAGTACGCGATCGACAACAACCGCAAGAGCGTCACCCTGGTGCACAAGGGCAACATCATGAAGTTCACCGAGGGCGCGTTCATGCAGTGGGGCTACAAGGTCGCGGCTGAGCAGTTCGGCGCCGTGCCGCTGGACGGCGGCCCCTGGCACAAGCTGCCCAATGGCATCGTGATCAAGGATGTGATCGCCGACGCTTTCTTGCAGCAGATTCTGACCCGCCCGGCTGAGTACGATGTCATCGCCACGCTCAACCTGAACGGCGACTACATCAGCGACGCGCTGGCCGCCCAGGTGGGCGGCATCGGCATTGCGCCCGGCGCCAACATCAACTACGAGACCGGCCGCGCCATCTTCGAGGCCACCCACGGCACCGCGCCCAAGTACGCCGGCCAGGACAAGGTCAACCCGTCGTCGGTCATTCTCAGCGGCGAGATGATGCTGCGCCACATGGGCTGGACCGAGGCCGCCGACCTGGTGATCCGCAGCACGGAGAAGACCATCGGTGAGAAGGTCGTCACCTACGACTTCGCCCGCCTGATGGAAGGCGCGCGCGAGGTCAAGTGCAGCGAGTTTGGCCGCGCCCTCATTGCGAATATGTAATTGACGGTCTCGGGAATAGTTTGATCTCACGCAAAGCCGCAAAGATGCAAAGACGGTAAGAATCGTTCGGCCAGTTGAAATAGAACGCGGATGACGCTGATTTGGCGGATTTTCGCTGATCCGCGGAAGTCCGCCCAATCCGCGTCATCCGCGTTCTATTCCGAGCCTCTTTGATAACTCCAGCGACTTTGTGCCGATCTCCTCTTTCTTTGCCGCTGCCCACATCATGGCTTCACGCTTCCAAGATCTGTTTCGCCGCGCTGCCGCGCCTGAACCCCTGCCGGCGGATTTGCGCGGGGGCGCGCACCGCAACCTGGTGCAGCCGGGCACGGTCACGTTTATTTTGCGCGCGCCGTACAAGCCCTTTGTCAGCCTGGTGGGAGATTTCAACGGCTGGGACACACGCACCCATCCGCTGCGCACCGACGGCCACGGCTCCTGGTGGACGACCATTCCCGACCCCGGCATGACGCGCTACGGCTTCTATGTGATCGTGGACGACGACACCCATGTCTGGGTGGGCGACCCGTATGCCACGCAGGTGGAGTGGACGGTCAAGGCGCCGTGGGGTGTGCTCCCGGCTGCGACCCCGCCCTTTCGCTGGAGCGACCGCCACTGGCGCACGCCCGACCTGCGCGACCTGGTCATCTACGAACTCTGTGTGCGCGACGCAGCCGGCGAGTGGCGCGGCAACCGCCCCGTGTATGGCAACTTCAAGCGCCTGCTCGATCTCGTGCCGCATCTGGTGCAGACGGGCGTCAATGCGGTGGAGTTGATGCCCATCAACGCCTTTCCCGGCGATTCGAGTTGGGGCTACAACCCCGTCTTCTACCACGCAATCGCCAACAGCTACGGCGCGCCCGTCGATTTCAAGGCCTTTGTAGACAATTGCCACGCCCAGGGCATCGCCGTGATTCTGGACGTGGCCTTCAACCACGCCTGGGGCGACCATCCCTACTACCGTATCTACCCGCCGCTCTACGGCCCCAACGGCGAGTGGTGGCGCGACTGGAACCCCTTCTTTCACCAGACGCCCTCGTCGATCAACATGTGGGGCGGCGTCGATTGGGACCACTTCAGCGTCGAGACGACCCGCTACTTTCAGGACGTGGTGCGTTTCTGGCTGACCGAATATCACATCGACGGCTTCCGTTTCGATTGGGTAGGCGGCGTAGATTACAACAGCAGCGAGCCGCTGGATGCAGGCTTCAACCCCTACCACGGCATCAGCGCCATCTGCTGGGCCGCGCGCCAAGCCAAGCCCGACTGCATCCTGATCGCCGAGTATTGGAATCTGGACGGCACGCATCCGCAGAAGACGGAAGCCAAACTCGTGCGCGACACGCCCATGAGCGCGGTCTGGAACGGCGCGTTTCACCACACCTTCGAAGAAGTGTTGAACCATCGCTGGCAGTGGGAACAGAAGGACATCTACCGCGCCATCGGCGGATTCCGCGAGGCGGGTTTTGTCAGTGCGACGGAGGTGATCAACTACACCGCCAGCCACGACGAGGTGCGCCCCGAACACGAGATCAAGTTCTATTCGGCCAAGCACATCACCCGCCCGCCGGGCTGGAGCGTGCCGCGCACGGCCCTGGCGCTGGCGCGCTGCGGTCTGGTCGCTCTCTTTGCCGCGCCCGGCGTGCCGATGATCTACGCCGGCCAGGAGTATGGCGACGACAGCCCGCGCACCATCGACTTTGTGCCGCTGCAGTGGCAGAAGCTCAACCAGCCGGGCCACGCCGAGCATTACGCCGTCGTGCAGCGCCTGATCCGCGCCCGGCGGCGTCATCCCGCGCTGCGCAGCGACCATATCGAATTTCTGGGGAACGATTTTGCGCAGACGCGGGTCGTGCGGTGGCGGCGGTGGGACGGCGCCGGCGATGCTGCCGTGGTCGCCGTGAACTTCGGCCATGAGCCGCGCCCGGTCGAACTGCCGGCGCCGCGGGGCGGACGCTGGCGCGACGTCGTCGGCAGCCGCATCCGCACGGCGGTGGATGGGCGCATCTCCATCACGCTGGGACCCTACGACGCGGCGCTCTTCGTGCCCATCGACGCCCGCAGGTGACGATCACCGTGCAGTAAGATGCGGCAGGAAGGGAGCGCAGGGGCCTGGATCGCGACAGGCATGAAAGCCGCGGATGGCGCGAAAGCGCTGGCGCCATTGCGTGTCTTTCGCTGATTTCACGCCCTTCGTGTTCCAAACGCCTTTGCCCATACGCTGAACCTGGCGCGGGCGGGTAGAGCACGGATTGGGAGAATCGGCGGATCGGTGGACGCGCAGACCTCGTTCAGCTTTGGCTCCTTACCTCGCATTCTGCTGGAGTTCTTGGTCGATGCGTTCCTTGAGAAAGACTTTGATCAAGGCTTGATAGGAGACGTCGCGCTTGTTGGCCATGGCGCGCAGTTCGTCCAGCATCATCCGTGAGAGACGCAGCGAGATCGTCTGCGTGGTTGGCTTCAATTTGGGGAGCAGGACTTCTTCCGCCGCATCCCAATCCACATATTCGGCGGAGTCGTGCGTTGCCCAAAACGCGCGTTCCTCATCTTCGCTGGCGAAGTCTGGAATCTTCTTATCTTCTTGCGCCATATTTCTTTGCTTCCTTCTGGTTCATATCACGGGCTGAGATGACCCGTATATGATTCTCTCTGATGGTGAAAGCCACAAACAGCCAGCGGTTTGTATCTGTGCGACCCAGCACGTAATACCTTGCTTCGCCAGAAGAGTGTCGAGTATCAGGAGCAAGGACGAGAGGTGCATTGAAGAAAACCTGCTCGCATTCGCTATCGGTGACCTGGTGGAGATACCAGTTCTTGTCACGATTCGCTTCATCCCATTGAAATCCGACACAATTCGCGACGATACTGTACATGATGGGTACATCGTGCCACAACCTGCCCAGTTCGACAAGCGTTCCAGAAAGAGCGCATCGCTGCCTATGGCTGGACGGATGATCTGGGGGAAGAGGAGAGCTTGGCGCGGGCGGGGTAGAGAACGGAGAGGGAGAATAGGCGGAGCGGTGGGCGCGCGAGAATGTGGATCGCGGAGGGCGCGAAAGGAACGAAAGGAGCGAAAGGGCGTCGACGCCCTTTCGCTCCTTTCATGGCTATCGTGCTCCAACCATCTCCGTGCTCACGTTGAACCTGGCGCTCGGGAGGAGACAACTCACTCCAGCGGGCTGATCCACCGCTCTGCGCCGGTGCCGTCCGCCGCCCAACCTTCGACGGCGCCATCGTCCGAGCGGATCTGATACCAGGTGTAGCCGTTGGCTTCCTGCGGGCCGGCCATGACCGTAAACTGGTCACCGGGATTGGCACGCGCCACCAACTCGGCGTTGGTGCCGGGCGTCAACCGCACCGAAAGCTGCCCACCGGACGACATCGTCACCTGGACGCGGTCGCCCACACGCGGGGCGCGGTTGACCGGCTGCGGCACGCCCAACTGCGGGCTGAGCCAATTGGTTTCGCCGTCGCTTTCGGCCACCCAGCCGACGTTGCCCAGGCCATCATCGACCTTCCACCAGCGGAAGTTGTCGGCGTCCACCGGCCCTTCCACCACCGTGACGCGCTGATTGGTGCTCAATTGCAGCAGCAGCGTACCGCCTGTTGCTGCGCGGTCGCGCATATTCAGACCGGCCGGCGCTGTGACGCGGGCGGGTTGGCCGACGGCCAGCGCCGTGCCCGGCAGCGGCGTCGGCGTGAAGGTGGCGGTTGGTTCGGGCGTGGGCGTATCCGCCACTGCCAGCGGAATCGGCGTTGCCTGGAGATCGATCAGCGGCGTCGCGGTGTCCCCCGGCGCCGCTGTGGCGAGAGGCAGCGGTGTGGGGACGGTCGTCGGCCGCGGGGCGAAGCTGCCACAGGCCAGCAACGGCCCCGCCCAGATGATCGACACCGCCAGCAACGCCTGCAAGCGCCGCCTTACTCGCTGGGCAGCGCCCTGAGTTGAGGTCACAGTTTCCATAGAATTCGCATCATAGCATAGATTCCCGCCGGCAGGCATGGCGATATGCCGCCGAATCGCCAATGTGAACCTTGCGCCTGGGGTGAAGGCAATCTATAAGGTGATCGCTTTGAGCCAGTAAATGTCGGCAACCGCGCCGATCTGCGCCTGCAGGTCGGGCGTGGTCGGCTCGTCGGTGCCCAGCGCCATGATCGCTTCGGTGCGCGGGGCGCGGCGCCCCACGTGCA
>JAPKMV010000304.1 GCA_026645635.1 Caldilineaceae bacterium | reverse complement strand
CCGCCGCCCACCGACCCATTTCAGGCGCTGCTTCAGTTCCGCCTGCCCTTCTTCGACGATCCCGCCGCGCCCGCGCCCAAGGCCGATGAGCCAATCTTCGCCCCCGGCCCCAGCGCAGCAGAACTGGCAGCCGACTACGAGCTGAGCCAGGCGCAGCAAGGCGCAGCGCCATCCACATCCGGTGGCCTGCTGCAATACAGCCTGGCCGCTCCGACGCCGACGCCCATGCCCATGCAGGCCACCACCCCGATGCCGGTACAGACGCCGATGCAACCCACGCAAACCCCGATGCCGGTACAGACGCCGATGCCGACCCCTGCGGTGGGCCCTGAGCTGACCCCTGAGCCTGTCGAAGGGCCGGCGCCGAGCAACCAGCCGCAAACAGATGATGGCTGGGCAGCCGTCGCAAGTGAATGGTGGAACCGCAACCCCGGCATCGCCTACGCCAACGCCGTGCGCGCCGACCTGCTGGCCACGCCGCCGCCCTCCACCGACCCCAATGCGCCGGCGCCGCGCGGACCCGGATTGCTCGAACACACGGGCGCCTTCTTTGCGGGCTGGGGCGCCTTCAGCGAGTGGTTCTACAACACGCCCGTGCCCGGCGTCAATGCATCCTTGGCGCAGCTGATCAACAAGGGCAGCGAACTGAACGCCATGAGCCAGACCATGCAGTCTGGCGCATTCGTCGCGCTGTCCGGCAATGTCGAGTTGGGGACCAGAACCTACGAGGCCGGCAAGCAGGGCTATTACGCCGGCGTCGAGGACTACAAGCAGGCTGTTCTGTCCAACAACCCCGCCTACTGGGGCATGACCAAAGAAGAGGCCGACGAATTCGCCATGGCGTCCCGCGGTCTCGTCGGCATGGAGCAGCCCTGGTTCACAAACCAGATGCTGCCCAACCCCAACATGGGCCAGCCCATGACGCAGGCTGAGATCATACGCTTCCAGGCGGAATGGATCCTCAACCGGGAGCAGGACGTCGAGGCCATCGCAACGCAAGCGGCGATGCTCCAGTTCGTCGCCCAAAGCGACGTCGATTACACCCAGCATCCCGAGGTTCTGAACCTTCTGGACGAGTTGGGTGTTCCAACGCCGGACGAACTCGCAAAGCGCCAGATTCAGATGCGTGGCGACCCCATTTACCGCCACGGCAAGCTGATGGGCTACAAGCAGCCCGAACAGCCCCTCATTTCCATGTTCGACAAGCGCACCGTCGATATGCTGCTGCAGCAGGGCTATCCGCAAGAACTCATCGCCAGCTTTGCCGACCCTGACCAGTACGAAGCGATCTACCGCACCCCGGAATTCTACGATGTGCTGGGCGCCGTGCGCGCCACCGACGCGCTCGAACGCATGATGAACCTGTACCAGGTGCAGGACGCCAGCATTCCGCTGTTCAATCAACTGGCCTTCGACATCGCCCTGGGTACCGACACCATCCTTGGCGTGCTGGGCGACACGATCGGCATCAGCGGCAAGGCGCTCCGCACCGGCGTGCAGAAACGGCTGCTCCAAAGCGCCCTGACGCCCACCGACGCCGACCAGTTGTTCCGTGAGGCGACAGGCCAGGCGCTGGCGGGTCCACTCACCGAAATGGAAGCCGCTCGCCATCTGCGCGCCGCCCGGGCAGCCGGACTCACCCCCTCAGCCTGGAACTTCCTCAACGATTCGGCCGACACCGTGGCCGCCCTCTTCAGCAACGTGACGCGCGGCGCGCAAACCATCACCGGCCTCGGCATGGCCGGCTTCGGCGCCTACAGCATGTGGAACATGGCACGCGGGGATGATCCTTCGCTCGATGCCGAAGACCGCATCACCGCAGCCACGACCGGCTCCCTGTTTAGCGGCATGGGGCTGTTGGGTGTGGCCGGCATGACGCGCCAGGTAGTCGGCGCCGCCACCGACATGGCGGCCAAGTTCGCCAGCCCGCGCGCGACGCTACCCGAACTCTCCGCAGCCGAAGCCAACCGCACCTTCAACAACGTCCGCGTGCTGCGCAACCGAGAGGCGCTCGCCGACACCGGCGGCTACCAGCGCTACGTGCGCGAAAGCGCCAGCGCCTGGTCCGCCATCCTCAAAGACGAACGCCCCCGCTACGTCATCGACATCGAGACGACGCTCAAGAGCGGCGACATCTTTCAGGTCGCCCTGCGCCCCCTCGAAGGCGGCGAGACACAGGAATGGCTCATCAAGCCGCCGTCGGGCATTGACGCCGGCCTGGACGCCAGCAAGGAAGCCTACCAGCGCGCCATGCAGACGGGGATGTCGCTGGAAGTGGCCATGCAGCAGATTCACCAGGCACTGGGCGGTTCGGCCATCCTCATCGGTCACAATGTCGCAGCCTTCGACATGCAGCGTCTCTTCAAGGCGGGTTTGCCGCAAGCCAACTACACGCCCGTCGACACGCTGGCGATGGCCCTGCACGCCGGTGTGCAGACGGAGAGCAATCAGCTCACCCTGGGCGCGCTCTATCAGCACTACACCGGCAGCGAACTGACCGGCGCGCACGACGCGTCGGTGGACATCGCCGCCACCGCAGAGATCTACAATCGGCTGCAGCCGGAAGTCAGCCGCGGCATCGGCAACGAACTGGGGCGACTCACCGGCCTCAACCTGCCGGAACCCCCTCTCGCCGAACTCAACACGCGCGCGCTGCCCGGCAGCCTGTCCGACCTGCTGCGCCGGCAGGAGACGACCTACCGCATCGAAGACCGCCTCGATGCCATCTTCGCTGCCTTCCCCGGCATGACACAGGGAAAGATTCTCGAAACGATTCAGCGGGGCGAGTTTCAATCCTTCGAGCAGTACCTGGCCGTCTACGGCAAAGCCGACGGTGCGGTCACGCTGGAGCAGATCACCCGCCGCGAGACCGCGTTCTACCGCGAGCGCGGGCAGGACTTCGACACCGCGCTCCAGGTCTACAACCAGCGCGCGCGGCAGTCCATCCTGAACCGCATCTGGACGGCCGCCCCGCAGTATTCCGCCGAGCAGGTGGAGCACGTCTACAGCTATCTGCTCTCGCAGTATCAGGGCTACAGCCCCACCTACATCAGCCAGATTCTGCCGTCCATGCCCTACCGCGAGAACACCAGCAGCGCGCCCTTCTGGACCGACCTGCTCAGCCGCGCCAACTATCAAGCCGGCGCGCCCGACATGCCCGCGCCGCGTGCACCAAGCACGAGCGCCCTGTCGCCGCTCCAGTTTCTGGAAGAGATCCGCACGCGCCTGGGCGGCGAAGAGGCGCAAACGCCCGAAACCTACGTCGAAATGATCGCCGACGCGTTGGGAGTCGTCGAGCGCGCCGGGCAGATCAAGCTCAACGACCTGGTGGCGCAGCGCCAGTACACCGCCTGGCTGGACGCCAACCCCGAATATGACATCCGCCGCGGTCTGAGCGCCGAGCAGTGGCAGCAGTACGGCGACACGCCCCTCGCCAGCCTGCCGCCGGAGATTCAGCGCGGCCTGTTGGGTGCGCGCCACGACCCCCTCCTCGTGGCCAACCAGGCGGCCTCCATCTATGACACGGCAGGCGGAACCGTCACGCTGCCCACCGACCGCAAGTTCGCCCTGCCTGCCGCGCCGCCCGCGGCGCAAGGGAGCAATCAGGCCGCCCTGGATGCGCTGCGCAGCCAGATGTTCAGGGAGTTTGGCGAGAACCTCTACGGGGCGCGGCCGCAGACCGCCGACGCGCTCCACGTCGTGCTCGACGCCGCCGACGACTACGCGGTGCCGCTTTCCCCTACGGCGCGCTGGGCCTACGCAATGTCCGAGGAACTGCTGCTCACCGCAGGCGACCGGCAGGGCGAGATGCTGCGCATCGCCGCCGACCCCGACGACCCGGACATCCTCAACAAGCTGCTGGCCCTCAACGAACTGGGGCCGCAGACCGGCATCCGCGTCGATCTGCGCGGGATGCGCAGCAGGTCCGCCATCGACCCGGAAACCGGCCAGGCGCAGGTCATGCTGGAAGTTCCCCTCAGCTACGTCGATGCGTGGAACCCACGCGACTCCTACGCCCACCGGCCCGAAGACCTGACCGCCGCCTACCTCACCATCGAGATGGCGCAGCACCAGCAGCGCACCGGCGCGGCCGAGCGCGGCCTGGGTCTCACCACACCCGCCGAACTGCAAAACACGCTCACCCCCGGCGCCGGCTACCGGGACCCACACCCCTACGCCGGCTACACCCAGGCGCCTCAACGCCATCCACGAGACGCTCTTCCACATTGTCCGCGGCCAGGGCGACCGCCGTCTGCCCGGCGCTTACCAGAACCTGAGCGTGAGCCAGGGCGCATCGCCCACCACCTGGCACGAACTGGCCGCCGCCTACGCCGAAAACCGCATCGCCCAACGCGTCGGACTCTCCGCCGAACTCGACAAGAACGGCGCCTACGGCCGGGGCATGAACACCAGCGACATGATGCGCCGCGCCGCGGCCAACGCCGGCATGGAAGTCACCGGCAGCGGTCAGGTTCTGGCCGGCGCCGACGTGTCGCCCGCCGCCGCCAACATGAACTGGCGCTTCTTCGCACAGGAGGTCTACGCCGGCAGCCCCTTGCAGCCCGGCAGCGCCACGCCGGACAATCCCTTTGCCTTCGACCCCGGCAACCTGCCCGCAGGGATGCAGGTCACCACCCGCCTGGAAGACGGCGAGCAGACCGGAACCATCGTCAGCCGCCTGCGCGACGGCGGCTACCGCGTCGCCTTTGAGCGCCCCGCGGCCAACACCTACCCCGAAGCGCCCTTCAGTGCCGGCGTTGCCTTCCATGATGACCGCTACACTGGCGATTCGTCGGCCATCTTCTACCGCAACGTCCCCGCCGCCGCCATTCTCGACCCCACCGCAGCGCCCGGCGAATACCTCTCGCTGCCCGTGCGGCAGGCGCAGGCGCTGGCCGAAGAGAGCACGCGCCAGACGACCGGCGAACTCAGCGTCGAGTACCAGGCGCAGCAGCTCCTCTACCAGCTGCTTTCCTCCGTGAGCGACGGCCAGCCGCTCCAACTCCCCGGCGCCAGCCGCTATGCCACCGACGTGCTGCGCCGCGCCGACGAGATCATGCAGGAGAGCCGTTCGCTCCAGGGTTACTTCCGCGGACGCAACGCGGACACGGAAATCAACTACTACATCGACTGGCAGCGATACAACCCCGACGATGACACGCTGTGGATGGTGGCCGGCGCACCGGAACTGGTGCAGCAGGGCGGCCGCGTCACCGTCGACCCC
>JAPKMV010000303.1 GCA_026645635.1 Caldilineaceae bacterium | reverse complement strand
AATTCTGACTGAATCGCCAATCTTCAGCCCGGTCCAGGAGCATCCCGCTGCGCCGCCCGATGGCGTCCACCAACCGGCCCAGGGTCTGGATGTGGTCAATCTCCACCATCTGCAGGTGGCGGAACTTAGCCCCCGGCAGTCCCAAAATGCCCACATAGGTCGCCTCATTGGGTAAGTCATCGCTGACCACTGTCCACAGCGGCACCCAAATCACATTGTCCGGCTCCAGGTTCCTGGCATGGCTGGCGGCCAGGTCCTCGCCGTAGGCCGGCAGCGCCGACGTGGGCGCAGAGACGTAGACGGTGATTACATAGTTCTGCACCTTCACGGCTAAATCGGGCATGTAGATGTTCGTGTCGATAGGCTCACTGCGCACAATCGTCGTCGCGCCAGCCTTCACCCGCACCAGTTGCAGGTTGCCATCCAGATAGCGCACCGCCCAGTAATCCAAAACTATCTCTTTATCGTCGTCATTCTCTGGATCCGAGTCGATGAGCGGGTCATGGTAGGCGAAAAGGATGCCGGCCCCCTGTTGCCAGGACAACAGGCGCGCATGGGTCCAGAACGCCCCAGGGCGCACCGGCTGCGGTAAAATGGCAATGGCTGGCTCTCCTGTCGGCACTTCCACATCAATCTCAATCTGCGGCAGGGTCGGGTCTGGCTGCTTCTCGATGCGCCAGGCTCCCTTTTCCACGCGGAGCACCTTCCCGTTTTCTGTAGATGGTTGACCGTCCTCGCGCACGAACTGGCCGACCTTCTCGACCACCGTCTGCTCGGCGAACTCGACGAAACGCACATCGCCGGAGGCGAAGATTTCATCCACCGGCGGACGGTAGACGATGCCGGCCTTGAGCGGTCCCCGGCTCTGGATGGCAATGGAGGCTTCATTGTGAGCGCTGCGGGGCTGCACTACGTCCACTTCCTCGGTGGAGATCAGATACTCATGGATGCCGTTGACGGTGAGATAGCGGCGTAGCTCGTCACCCGGCTGCGGGCGCACGTCACCGGCATAGGAAACGCCCATCGTGTCGCCGACGGTGGCCACACTGCCGGCGCGCCCATTGATGCGCCAGCTCTCCACACGGCCCAGGGCGCGCACGGTCGGTGTGCCGAGGAGAGTTGTGCCAGGCGCAAACCACAACCGGCCAGGGGACACCAGACAGAGGAAGCCCCGACGCACACACAGCGCCCCACGGAAGCGCCCCACGCCCACCGGCGACCAATCAGACCAGACCACGCCATCCTCGCTGTAGGCCAGACTGGTGAACCAACTGGACACCTTGCCGTCAGACCCTTCCACCCCGCGCTCGATGACGGCGTAGTAGCGCCCATAGCCCCCCTCGCCCACGATTTCGCCGGTGATGTCCACGACCCGACAGTGCTGAAAGGCATACTCCTTATCCGAGAACATAACCGGATACGGGTCACTGAGCGCGCCATCGCGCCAGATGCGCATGATGGCCATGCCAGGACCCGACTGATACGACAGGAGGCGCGCGCCGTCGGCCATTTCTCGCACGCGAAAACAGGTGTTGTCCCACCACTGCCAACCGCTCCACCCCACATGCTCACGCGAGGCCCGCCGCTCGTCCACGTCGGCCAGATTGAAGCGCTGCCAGTCAGCGCGCTTGGCGACCGTCCATTCTTGCGTCCCCAACTCCCGGTGCCAGCGGCGCACGCGCAAGGCGTCACCGGCATAGTAGGCGATCCAAACCTCGCTGCGCCCCACTGCGGCCAACGCGGTCCCCTCGCCGAACGGCCCGTCAACCACATCTTCGCTGTAGCCAGGCATGTCGAAATCGTTGAAATAGTCGTCCACCGACGTCACACAGAGCTTGCCGCCCGATACACAGGCATAGGTCAAGGCCTCGCCGCTCTTGCGGTAAATGTCGATGCGCGTGCGATAGTCCACCGGCCATAGACCATAGACCGGCTCATCCCAGTGCCAATTCCAGTCCAGCGCATAGGTTTTCAACTGCTCCAGCGTCTGGTTCTCAGGCACGTTGATTTTCCGATGGCGCACCACGCGCGGGGTAAGGTGCGTCACGCTGCCCGGAAACGCATTTTTGAAGGTTGGATCGTCAACCTTTCCATGCGTGGCCGGACACCAGGCCACGTGAAGCTGATCCTCGCCGTAGGTGGCAATGGACACCGATACCGCTGCTTCCTCGCCCCAGTCCAGCGCGCTGTCGCCATGCCCGTTGCGCACCCCGACCACCGGCGTAAAGCGGGGCTGGCGGTCGCAGATGTCCACACGTGAACGGTATTGATAGATGTGAGGGACAGAAGACAGGTTCTGAGAATCGGTAGCAATACGCATTAGAGGACCTCGATGAAGGTAAAGGGAATGTGTGCCTGGCGTGCGGCGGGGCTGACCCATTGGGGGACAAAGGGACCCAACCAGAGGATGGGAATCGGCCCTTCGCCAAACTGCGTCACCAGATAGAGGATAGGGGAGTTGATGCAGACGACCATCAAGTTTTGGACCGAGTAGACGTCATCAGGCCACACGCCGAGGTCATCGGCCTGAATCACGCCTTGCCAGTAACGAGGCGTTGCCCCGCGCACCGGCTGCAGTACACCATCCAGATCCGCCGACAGACCCTCACCAGTGAGCAAGCCTTCCTCGAAGCCCTCCCAATGCACGATGATCTTCTTCAACTTATCGGGCGCTGCGCCCAGGAGAAAGTAGTCGCGAACGGTCATAGAATCTCTACCAACGTGAACGGAATACGGGCATAGGGCAAGTCGCCGGCGACCCACTGCACTTCTAAATCGCTGGCCCAGTACACTTTGACACAATCCCTCTCGGCGCGGTCAAGGATGCCATGATGACGCAGGAAGAGGATACGGCTGCCCTCGCGCCAGAGCGTTTTCAAATCGTTGACCGTGGCCTGCTGGATAAAGTCACCGTAGCGGTCATTCTCCCGGTAGGCGACGAAGACCCCTTGATAGTAACGCGGTCTCGCGCCCCGCACTGGCTGAAGCAAGCCATCCAGATCTGCCGGCAAGGTGTCGCCGCTCAATCGACCGATTTCCAGGTCTTCCCATTCGACGATGACGCGGAACATATCCCGGCAGCGGGTATGTAGCTCGATGAAGGCGTCAGCCTGGCCGACCGGCGGCAATACGCTGATGAAAGGACTCTGCACGTCCACATACGCGCCGACGCTCTGCGCCGTCACCCCGCGGCGTTTCCATTCGCTGTAGGCGTTCAGGTGCGTGGCGCGGATTTCTGGCTTTCTCAACTCCACATACACGCCCAGGCGCGTGGAGGCGGCTTCAATCGGGCGATTGCGCTCGCGCTCCATGTAGGCGGCGAGGAAGGTCATGATGACTGTCTGGTAGGCGACTTCGGCATAGCGCCCCATCGCCGTCAGCTGCAGATGCTTGTCCTGAACCTCCACAGTGCGGCCCAGGGCGGTCAACTGTAGCCTCTGCTCTCGCACTTCCACCATGCGGCCCAGGGCGGTCAATTGAAGGAACGACGGCGGCGAAGCCTCGACCATGCGCCCCAAAGCCGTCAGCCCCAGGAATCGGTACTGACGCAATTCGACCAGGGTCTTGGTAGCCGTACTGCGTAAATGCCGCTCCTGCAATTCGATGTAAGCAGCCTGGCGTGTGTCTTGAATCGTAGGTGGCGGTGAAAGCTCCACCAATGCGCCGGCGCGTCCCTCTTTCACCCCTGGCAACTCATGATGGTCTACATAAATGCCCAATGTCGTCGCCGTTGCGAACGGCCCCTGATCGGCGTCAACATAGGCACCGAGGAAGCTCAAGCGCGCCCCCCGCTCTTTGCCCTCGATGTAGGCGCGTGCGCCGCTGGCAGCCAGTTCGCTGTACTCGCATTCCAGATAGCTACCGCTGCACGATGATTGCGCGAACCGCTCCTGACCTTCGACGAGGACGGCGCTGCGGGTGCTGGTGACAAAGCGCGTGCGGAACTCGACGCCCAGGCGTGAGCCGGTGGCCATGAGATTCGCCTGACCCAATTCCACGTAGCTGCCGGCGCGCGTCTGCCTCAAGTAAGCGCGGTCGTCTTGCTCCAGGTAGGCACCGACAAACGTCACCAACCGGCCCCGGCCCGACATCTCCAGGTAACTGCCACTGCCGGTGCTCTGGACCTGGTGCCGCTCTTGCTCTGCGTAGACGCCCACTTGCGTCGACCAGATGCCTTCACCCTTCTGTTCAGCGTAGGCCCCGGCCTGGGTACTCTGGACCATGTGCGGCGCTGTTTCCAGATACGCGCCGCTGCGGGTGTCGAGCAGCGCGCCGCGCACCTCGACGTAAGCGCCTGCCGTTGACTGCGCCAGGCTACACTCGTCGCCCTCCACGTAGACGCCTGCCGCCGCCCCATACAGCCCATGATCCGAGGCCTCGACGTAGGCCGACCCTGCGCTGATGCGGATTCGCCGCTGACGGAACTCCACCAGCGCCGCGGCAGCGGTCGCCGACGTGCTCTGCTCTTTGCCTTCGACGTAGGCACTTGCGCCGGTCTGCGCTACATGATGGTCGCTTCCTTCCAGATAAGCGCCGTCGCCGGTGACGAGCAGGGTGTTGCCGGCAATCTCCACATACGCGCCGCCGGCGCTGACCGCCGTTTCCCGCAGCGCTCCTTCCACATAGACCGATTGCCTCGCAGCCTGCACGAAGCGTTCTTGCCCTTCGACGTAGGCAGATTGCCCTGTCGTTTGGATGAAGTGTTCGACGAACTCGACCTGTGCGCCAACCTGAGAAAGCAGCGGAACCGACTTGATTTCCGCGTAATGGCCCAGGCCGGCCATTTGAAGCGCAGTCTCTTTGGCTTCGAGGTAGGTCGAACCGGCGCTGACCCACAGCCCCTGCTCTCTGGCTTCGAGATAGGCCGCGTCTGCGCTGACCTGTAGCCCCTGCTCCTTGACTTCCACATAGCCGGCGATTTGAGAGATCGCCAGCTGGAAGCCAAGAATCTCCAGGTAGGTGCCGGTCAGCGCGCTATCCAGCCCGCGAGGAAGTAACTCCCCATAGACGCCGGTCTGTGTGCTGTGCAGACCATGAGGCAGAACTTCCCCATAGACGCCGGCGGCACTGGCAAGAAGGGTCTTGCCGCCGATTTCCAGGTAGTTGCCTACCTGAGTCAGTTGTAGGCCAGTCTCGCCCACCCAAGGGGCATCCTGCTCCACGTAGACGCCCGCTTGAGCAGAACAGATCTCCCCTGGCGGCAAAACGGCATCGGACACCGCTACATAGACAACACCCC
>JAPKMV010000302.1 GCA_026645635.1 Caldilineaceae bacterium | reverse complement strand
ACGTGGGGACGAGTTTCTGTTCGCGGCGGCTGGCGGCGACCAGTTCCTCCGCCAGCGCGGCGAGTTCCATGTTGCGCGTCTGGATCATCTCTTCGTCGCGCACCTCACGAGGCTGCAGCCGCAGGGTGTAGACGCCGCTGACGGCATCCAGCACGCCGATGATCAGATCGTCGTGCGCCTGGCCACCCTGCTCGTCGATCCAGTCGATCAACGGTTTGCCGATGCGCAGACACCAGGTCTTGCGTTCGATGGCCGCATCGGCCTGGATCATCTCGCCGCCGAAAAACTCGACCTTGACTTTGCGGGAGTCGGCGCGGTGATATTGGAAAAACTGCGGAAAGAAGGTCGCATGTTCCAGTTCATCGAGCAGCAGGTGTCCCTTGCGCACTTCGTCGGGCGTCAGCGTGTGGCGCAGGTAGCTGCCGCGCAGCAGGTTGGACAGCCAGCCATAGCGCCCCGGCGCCACCGGCACCGCCTGGAACAGTTCCTTCAGCGCCCGGTGCACCACACTGCGAGCGTTGCGGTTACTGGACCGGGGGCCACCGACCTCTTCAACCAATTCGTCGATGGAGAGCGACTGCGTTGCGGCGCTGAGCGCTTTCGCCACCTTGGCAACATAGCCGGGATATCGCTCGGACGATTCCATATACTCTCCTTCTACTTTCTGCGTCATTTGCTGCGCATTATCACACAAGCCGCGACAAAAGTCTACTCGAAAAGAACGATTTTCCCTTTGAAACCCTTCGCCGCCAACGGGCGCCTCGGCCCAGGCGTCACGGCCGGTTCCCCGCCAACGTGGTCGCTGGCGGAACTTGCGGAAGCCAGCGGATTCCAGGTATGCTGACGGTCAACAAGCGCATCCACGCCCGCTGGCAGTATAGATCGAGATACGCTGCGGCTACATGGCAGAACGCTGTCAGTTTATCAAATTAAGCCATTCAACTTGATGGAGCCGGCGCTGTCCTATGTCCAATCCTGCGCGCACCTTCGCTCGACCGCCGTTTGTCAGCCACTTGACCTGTCTTCGCTGTGGACGGCACTATGCGCCGGAGGAAATTGAATACGCGTGCGCGTGTCGCACCAATCTGGGCAGCGACATTGGCACGCTCGATGTCATCTATGACTATGCTGCGCTGCGCCGGCAGATCGACCCGGCGCAATTCGTTGCCGACCCAGACCAGTCGATCGGGCGCTTCTGGCCGCTGCTCCCCATCGCCGACCGCGCGCATCTGCCGCCGCTGCCGGTGGGCAACACCCCCCTGCTCCACGCCGCACGCCTCGGCGCCAGCATTGGGCTGCCCAACCTTTTTATCAAAGATGATGGGCGCAACCCCAGCGCCTCCTTCAAGGATCGCGCCTCGGCGATTGCGGTGACGCGCGCGGTCGAAGAAGGTCGCGCGGTTGCGGCCACGGCCAGCACCGGCAACGCGGCGGCCGCGCTGGCCGGCCAGGCTGCGGCCGCGGGTCTGGCCACGGTCATCTTCGTGCCCAAGACCGCGCCGCCCGCCAAGATCGCCCAGTTGCTCGTCTACGGCAGCCGCGTCCTGGCGGTGGACGGCAGCTACGACGACGCCTTCGACCTGTGCATGGCCGCCTGCGCCGAGTTCGGCTGGTACAACCGCAACACCGGCTACAATCCGTACATGACGGAAGGGAAGAAGACGGTGTCGTTTGAGATCGCGCTGCAATTGGGAGAAGGGGCGAGGGGCGAGGGGCGAGGGGCGGTGATGCGGGCGCCGGATGCGGTCTTTGTGTCGGTGGGGGATGGCTGCATCATCGGCGGCGTGCATAAAGGCTTCCACGACCTGGTGACGTTGGGCTGGATCGACAGGATGCCGCGCATCTACGGCGTGCAGTCGACGCTCAGCCCGGCGCTGGCCAACGCCTGGCGAGATGGCGCCGAGATCCCGGAGCCGGTGCACGCCACCACCCGCGCCGACAGCATCAGCGTGGACATGCCGCGCGACCCGGTGAAGGCGCTGCGGGCGGTGCGCGCCAGCGCCGGCGCCTTTGTGCTGGTCGAGGACGCCGCCATCTTGCAGGCGATCCTGCCCCTCGCGCGGCTGGGCGCGGTCTTCGCCGAGCCGGCCGGCGCCACCGCCTACGCCGGGCTGCTCCAGGCAGTATGCGACGGTCTGGTGCAGCCTGAGGAGACGATTGTGGTGATCAACACTGGAAATGGCCTCAAGGATATCGCGGCGACGATGCAGGTAACCGGCGGCGTTCAAGTCATTGCACCGACGCTGGCCGCCGTCAAGACAGCGCTTGCAGCATAGGCAAAGGAGAGAACGGTGAAGACACTTTCCTGGCGAACATTGTTGATCGGCGCGGTGGTCATCACCCTGGTGATTGCCGGGCTGGTCTACTTCTTTGCGCGCACGCCGGACGGCCCGCAGATCATCGGCGCGCCGTCGACGCCGCAGACCGCCTGGGACCAGGAACACTGGGCCGAGGTCGAACGCGGCTACCAGTTGGCCACGCAGACCTACGAGCTGCTCCCCGACAATGTGCCCGTGGATCGGCTGCACTGTTCGAGCTGTCACCTCAACGCCGGCGGCAATCCGAAATCAGCGTGGTGGGTCGATCTGGGCGCACGCTACCCCACTGACACCGACCTGCAAGCGCGCATCAACCAATGCTTCGAACGGTCGATGAACGGCAATCCACTCTGCACCCCCGCAACAGAAGGCGCCGCCGGCGACTGTGACGCCAACCCAGAGATGGCGGCGTTTCTGACCTACATGCAGTGGCTGGATCAGCAGTGGGCGGCGCAAGGGCTGGACGTGGCGCCGCCGCAGGGCTACCCGCCAATTGCCCAATTGACCGGCGACGTGGCACGGGGCGACGACCTGTTCGAGCCGAAGTGCGGCATCTGCCACGGCGTCTCCGGTCAGGGGCAAACGGCCCAGGGCGAATACGCCTTCCCGCCGCTGTGGGGCGTCCATTCGTTCAACGCCTCCGCCGGGCTGGCCCGCAACCAGGAAACGCTGGCGCGGTTTATCAAGTGGAACATGCCACTCAACACGCCGGGCAGCCTCACCGACCAGCAGGCGTGGGACCTGGCCGCGTACCTGGAGAGCCAGCCGCGGCCGAGTGAAGTGGCGCAGTGATAGACCGCGGATGAGGCGGATTTGACGGATTGACGCGGATAAAACAATCCGCGCAAATCCGCCTCATCCGCCAAATCCGCGGTCTATTCACGTGTGTTCATCGGCTATAACCTGTCGATGACTGCCAGCAGCGCGGCGATGGTCGCGGGGGCGCAGTAGTCGTCGGCACTGGCATCGAGGGTGAACACCGGCGCCGTCCGTTCCGCGGCCATCCACGCGGCCATCCGTTCATCCAGCCCAGCCAGGTCGTCCAATTGTGCGATCTCCAGGCTGCGGTTGCGGCGGCGGAAGCGCACCTCCAGCACCGGCAGCGGCGCGGTGAGGTGAATGTAGAGATCGGGCGGCGGCAGCAACTGGCGGGTGAGCGCATGGAACCGTTCACACAGCGCAAACTCAGCAGCGGTCAGATACCCCCTCGCCCGGAAGTGGCGGGCAAAGACCTGGAAGTCCTCGTCCAGACCGCCATCCACCAGGCCGATGCCCGGCTGGGCGCGAATCCAGCGCTCCTGCTCCGCCCGCAGCAGCAGATAGTCGATCTGGTTGGCCAGCGCATAGCGGGTGAGGTCGGCGGCAAAAGCGTGTTGAAAAGGGCGTTCGCCGTGCTGCTCCAGCCCTGTCACAAAGGGCGCGGCGGCAGCCAGATGCTGCACCAGGGTCGTCTTGCCCACGGCGGTGTTGCCGATGACCGCAATCAGTTTCCCCATGCAAGTTCCCCTTTCCCGGAGCGTCACACAACCCGAATGCGAAATATCAGTACAAATTCATCACGTCGATAGTATATCTGCATCTTTCGCATTGCCGCGTCTCTCCGCATACTCATTCCAGAGCCAAAAACGTTCAAAACATGCAAAACGCTCAAAGCGAGCAGACGCTCCAGGCAATCCACGGCCAGCGAGGTTTTATGCATCGAACAACCACAGTCAACCCTGCACCCGTCCCCTATCTTTCGCGCGCCGAAGTGGCGCAAATGTTCAACGTCTCGCCCAGCACGGTTACTCGCTGGGCTGACGAAGGCAAGTTGGTCTGCATCAAGACATTGGGCGGCCATCGCCGCTATCTGAAGGAAAGTATTGTCGAGTTGGTGCATCATCTGCAAAAGGAGGAAGCGAGCATGGAAAAAATCACGATCAAAACGCCCGGCATGTATGGCGACCACCACACCCTGGCCGTGCAGAAGGCGCTGGCGCAACTGCCGGGCATTCGGGAGGTGCAGGCCAGCGCGGCCAGCCGGGAAGTCCAGGTCATGTTCGATGGGGCTGCCATCGACGCGGCGCAGATCCGGGCGGCGCTGGCAGCGGCCGGCTATCCCGGCGAAAACGGTTACACTGCCGCGGAAGCAGGCGACAAACACCGGAAAGATCCGGCCTGGGCGCAGACCAACCTGCGCATGACGCAAACGTACAGCATGGGCAATTAGGAGGAAACATGGCAAAAGAAACCAGAACTCCCCAACAGGCGAGCGCCGACCCGGCTGCCATCCCGCTGCTGGAGCGGGCGCAGGCATTGGGTATCGGCACCGCGTTCAGCCGCGCCGACCAGATGGCCGCCTGCCCCATCGGCAGCCGTGGCATGTGCTGCTCCATGTGTCTGATGGGGCCGTGCCGCATCACCAAGGACGGCCAGGTAGGCGTCTGCGGCGCCACGCTGGAGACCATCGGCGCGCGCGTCTTTGCGCGCCACGTAGCCGCGGGCAGCGCCGCGCAT
Organism: Caldilineaceae bacterium; assembly: GCA_026645635.1. Lineage (GTDB taxonomy): Bacteria > Chloroflexota > Anaerolineae > Caldilineales > Caldilineaceae > Fredericiella. The sequence continues at coordinate 441 of JAPKMV010000302.1, read as the reverse complement.
TCGGACCACGGTCGCGACCTGGCCTTCACGCTGAAGGCCGCGGCCAAAGGCGAGGCCAAGGGCTTCAAGGTGCGCGACCCCTACAAGCTCAAGGTGGTGGCCGGCTATTACGGCGTCCCCACCGAAGGGCGGTCGATCAACGACATCGCCGTTGACGTGGCCGACAAAGCCATTGCCGAGTTCGGCCAGCAGAAAGGCGAACTGGCTTATCTCAAGCGGGCGCCGGCCAAACGCCAGCAGATCTGGCGCGATCTGGAGCTTGCACCCCGCGGCATTGACCGCGAAGTGGTGGAGGTGCTCCACCGCACCCATATGGGGGACGACCAGGACGCCGAGCACATCCTCGACCAGGCGCTGCGCTGTTCTCTCTCCGACGGCTGGGGCGGCTCGATGATCGCCACCGACCTCTCCGACATTCTCTTCGGCACCCCCAGCCCGCTG
>JAPKMV010000301.1 GCA_026645635.1 Caldilineaceae bacterium | reverse complement strand
TTAGTTTGTGAAATGATGCGCAAACAATGTAAAATGTTTGCGCATCGTGTTGTCTGGTCAGTTTCGTAGTTGAACGTGCAATGTTGAACAGTCTTCAACAAGGAGCAGCGACGAGGTATGCCGAAGTCTTCGACGGACAAGCGCCACTTTATCATCGTTGGCGTGCTGGTGGTTGCAACCACCGTCGTAATGGGACTCTTGCTCAACGGCGTGTTGCCGTTGCCGGAGGCGGGTGTCACCCAGGCCAGCACAGTCGACTGGCTGTTCCGCCTCCACATGTGGTTGATCGCGATTCTCTTTGCCCTGGTTGTCGTGCTGATGGTTTACTCGTTCTATATCTTCCGTCGCGGCAAGCGCACGGACGACGGCGAGCACTTCGAGGGCAACACGACGCTGGAAATCGCCTGGACGGTGATCCCGCTGGTGGTGGTGGTCATCTTCACCTTTATCGGCATTCAGACCCTGAATGAAATCACGGCGAGTCCGGCGGATCAGCTTGTGGTCAAAGTGGACGGGCGGCAATGGTCGTGGCTCTTCGAGTATCCCGATGGCACGCAGAGCGACGAATTGGTGGTGCCGGTGAATACCAATCTGCGCATGGAAATGACGGCGTCGGATGTGATCCACTCTTTCTGGGTGCCTGAGTGGCGCATCAAGCAGGATCTGGTGCCGGGCTTGACGACTCATGTCAACTTCACCACCGACCTGGAAGGCGAATTCGAGTTGATGTGCAACCAGGCGTGCGGCCGCTCCCACACGGATATGGTGACGCCGGTGCGTGTGGTTTCCGAGCAAGAGTTCACGGCCTGGCTGCACCAGCAGATGGTGGCGCAGGGCCGGCAGACGGCGAGCAAGTAAGTGCGGGTGAATCAAGGAGAAAGCATCAGTATGTCTGTCCGATTGACTTCGTTGGCGCTCGTGCGTGGACTCATCGGCTACTTTGTCGGCTTTGCGGCTGGCATGTTGCTGGTGATGGCGGCGCGCCTCATGCTCGGCATGGAAGCATGGGAGCAAGAGGCGGTTTACGTCGGCGGCATTGTGCTCGCCATTCTCTCGTTCCTGCTTGCCAGCGGCGCGATGACGGACTGGCTCAAGTGGACGCGCGGCATCGCCACACCGATGCGCCACGGGCCGCCGCCGGGCCAGCCTTCCTGGGCGCGCTACTTCGGCATCGACTATAACCACAAGGTGATCGGCATCCAGTACGGCGTCACGGCGCTGCTGCTGCTGATGGTGGGCGGCACCCTGGCGCTGATCTTCCGCGTGGAACTGGCCGAGCCGAGCCTCAGTTTTATGTCGCTCGACTCCTACAACGTCGTCTTCAGCCTGCACGGCTGGGTGGCGCTGGCGTCGATCCTGCTGGGCGTCGGCGCGATGGCCAACTACCTGGTGCCGTTGATGATCGGCGCCGAGGATATGGCCTTCCCGCGGCTCAACGCCTTCGCCTACTGGATCAACGTGCCCGCCGCCCTCACCCTGATGCTGGCCATCTTCGTCGGCGGCTGGGATTCCGGCTGGACGGCCTACCCGCCGCTGAGTCTGCGCGGCGCCGTGGGCTACCAATTCATGTTCTGGGCGATCTTCGGCATCGGCTTGTCGTCGATCCTCGGCTCGCTCAACCTGATCGCCACGATTCTGCTGATGCGGCCCAAGGGGATGGCGCTCTTCCGCATGCCGATCTTCTGTTGGGCGGTGCTGGCCACCAGCCTGATCCAGTTGACGGCGACGCAGTTTATCGGCATCGACTTCCTGATGATGTCGTTCGAGCGTTCGCTGGGTATGCCCTTCTTCAACCCGATCATGGTGGAAGGGGTCAACATGGGCGGCCAGCCGCTCCTCCATCAGCACCTCTTCTGGTTCTACTCGCACCCGGCGGTCTATGTCTTCGTGTTGCCCGGCCTGGGTATCATCAGCGAGCTGCTGCCGGTCTTCGCGCGCAAGCCGCTCTTCGGCTACCGCTGGATTGCGCTTTCCAGCCTGGCGATTGCCCTGGTGGGCTTCCTGGTCTGGGGCCACCACATGTTCACCTCCGGCTACGGCGAATACCTGCGCGTCGCCTTCATGATCTCGACACTGCTGGTGGCCGTGCCCACGGGCGTGAAGTTCTTCAGTTGGCTGGGTACGCTCTGGGGCGGGCGGCTGACCTTCCCGACGCCGATGCTCTTTACGCTGGGCGCCATCTCCGTCTTCCTGATCGGCGGGCTGAGCGGCCCGGTGCTGGCCACCGTGACCACCGACCTCTATCTGCACGACACCTACTTCGTGGTGGGACACTTCCACGCCACGATCTTCGGCGGTTTCGTCTTCCCCTTCTTCGCCGCCATCTACTACTGGTACCCGAAGATTACCGGGCGCATGTACAACGAGACGTTGGGCAAGTGGCACTTCTGGATCATGACGCCGGCATTCTGGGTGATGAGCATTGGGCAGATGTCGGTGGGCGTGCTTGGTATGCGCCGCCACATCGCCGACTATGACCCGGCGCTGCAGATCGCCACCGGCCAGTTGTGGGTCACCATTGCCGGCTTCTTCATCGCCTTCTCCGTCCTGCTGATGATCTACAACCTCTTCAGCAGCGCCGAGATCGGCGCGCTGGCCGGCAACAACCCCTGGCGCTCGCGCTCGCCCGAATGGCAGATTCCGTCGCCTGCGCCGGAGCACAGCTACGCCAGCCCGATCCGCGTCGTCGGTGAACCCTACGACTACGGCCTGGCCGGTTCGCAATACATCGCGATGGCCGGGGCCGGGGATGACTAAAAATCTCCAATCTCCTAATCTCCTAATCTCCTAATCTCCTAATCTCTCAATCGCTTGTGAGATTGTGGGATTAAGCGATTAGGAGATTGGAGATTGGAGATTGGAGATTGACCTGACGAACCACGAACACACTCTTTGGTAGGGGGTAGAAACAGATGGGGCATTATTCAACCGGCATCATCATCATTCTGGTGCTGGCCGCGCTGACGGTCGTCGAGTTCTACGTGGCGCTGGCAACGCACAGCGCGGTCTTTCTGCTGTTGATCGCCGCACTCAAGGCAATCCTGGTCATCTGGTTCTTCATGCATGTCAAGCGGCTTTGGTCGGCTGAGGGAGGTCACTAAACATGGCTGTCGCAACAAAATCACTGCACGGCGCCGTGGCTGCCCACGACGATCATGCCGGCCACGAGGACTACGCCACCCGGCTGCGGCTCAACCGCCTGGGCATGTGGCTCTTCTTCATCTCGGAAGCGTTCCTGTTCGGCGCGTTGCTGGCCACCCGCTTCTATCTCTGGGGCGACACACGGCCCGAGCTGGATCAGATGGTGGGGCTGATCGTGACCAGCGTGCTGCTGCTGAGCAGCGCATCCATGTATGTCGCCGACACTGCGGCTGAGCACGGCCAATGGCGGGTTTTCTCGGTGGCCGCCTGGACGACCATGATCCTGGGGCTGGTCTTCTTCCTGGGCGTGGTGATCTTTGAGTGGGGGCTGTTCCCGCAGATTTACGAGGGGCATCTGACGCCCTGGGGCGACAAGTACGGCGCCGTCGTCTTTGCCATGACCGGGATGCACGCGCTGCATGTGCTGTCGGGCATCGTGCTGATCTTCATCATGTGGCGGCTGGCGCGCAAGAAGCACTTTACGCCGGAGAAACACTGGGGCATCGAAGCGGCCGCCATCTACTGGCACTACGTCGATCTGGTCTGGATTTTCTTCTATCCGGCGCTCTATCTGATCGGCACGGCGCACCACTGAGTGGACCGAACCGGCAAGCGACACGACCGCAGCCTTCCAGGGGGAGGTCGGGCGCTGAGCCGCTGACGGAATTTCGGGGCCACTTTCTGGAAGGTTGCAGTGAGCCTTGAGGGTCACGAATTGTACGAATTTTGACGAATTGAACGCTTCGTCAGATTTGTGCGATTCGTGACGAAGCTGAATTGTAATGTTTGGAGTGGAGTGAGGAAACGTGAAACGTGTTTGCGGCTTTGCCGGCGACCGCGTTTCACGTTTTGGGTTTCATAGGTAACGAATTCAGATGCATCCTCTTGTGCGTGGTCTGTTGTCGCCGTGGGAATGGCGCCCCGAAGTGGCGCTCACCCTCGGTGTGGCGGCCCTGCTTTACACCTTTGGCTGGTGGCGGGTGCGCCGCCAGAGCAAGCACCAGAAGTTCGCCACCCGCTGGCGCCTCGCCAGTTATTACGGAGGGCTGTTCTTCCTTGCTCTGGCCCTGATGTCGCCCATCGACGCGCTGGGCGGCCAGTTGCTCATCATGCACATGGTGCAGCATAAGATCCTGGTGATGTTCGCCGCGCCGCTGCTGTGGCTGGGCAACCCCTACCCCGTGGTGCTGTGGGCGCTGCCGCGGCGCGCTCGGCGTGTGGCGACGGCGCCGCTGGTCACCGACACGCCGGTGCGCCGTGCGCTGACCACCATCACCCAGCCGGCCATCTGCTGGATCGTCTTTCTGTTCGTCTACATCGGCTGGCATGATCCCGGCCTCTATAACCTGGCGCTGCGGGTGGATTGGGTGCACGACCTGGAGCACATCACCTTCTTTCTGGCGGCCATGCTCTTCTGGTGGCCGGTGGTCAACGGCGCGCCCCATCTCCACAAAGCGCTGCCCTACTGGGTGCGCATCGTCTATCTGATCGCGTTTGTGCCGCCCAACGCCATCGCCGGCGTGGTCATTGCCAATTCGCCACAGGTCATCTACACCTACTACGAATCTGTGCCGCACATCTGGGGCTTCACCGCGCTGGAGGATCAGGCGTGGGGCGGCGCGATCATGTGGATCTGGAGCAGCGAAATGATGATCCAGGCCGCCGTGATCCTGCTCGGCGTCTCCCACTATCGTGAGAAGCAACACAAAACAGCACAGGAACGCAGCCAACAGTATAAACGTAACATGCTGCCTGGAACGCCGATGCAACCAGAACTGAAGACCGTGGGGTCATGATGAGAGCGCGGCAGTGTTGGTGGGTGTGCGGGGTAGCGGGGTTGGCGACGCTGCTGCTGGTCGCCGTGCAGACGACGGCGGCCGTGGCGCATGGCGGCGGCGCTCCCCAATTGACCGCAGCCCCGGCAGGGCCATACCGGCTCTTTGCCTGGACTTCGCCGGATCCGTGGCGCGTTGGCTCGGCGCACACCACCGTTGCGGTGACGCTGCCCACCGCCGACGGCCGCGACGCGCCGGTAAGCGGTGCGCAGATCACGGTGGTCTACGCACCGGCCGATGGCGCCAGCCCGCCGCTGCGCATGACCGCAGTGGAAGGCAGCGGCGCCCA
>JAPKMV010000300.1 GCA_026645635.1 Caldilineaceae bacterium | reverse complement strand
TCGGGCGAGGCGCGGCGCCAACTGTTCGAGCTGGATTGCAGCAACGTCGTCACCGTGGCGGAGAGCGCGGCGGTGTCGGTCACGACCACCGGCGACGCCCAGTTGACGGTGACATTGGGCAGGTTGCCGGCGATGCCTGTGGTGCGATCCATGCCGTCGCTGCGCACATCGACAAAGAAGGGATAGTTGACGGCCTGGAACTCCTGCACCTCGAATCCGCCGACGTTGCGCACGGTCTGCACGGGGAAAGGCAGATTCTGCAGATCCATCACCAGGCTGGGCTGCACCTCCACGCCGTAGTGCCGGAGCATCTCGCCCAGCGTCTCCGCGAGCGGCTGCATGGTGAGCTGGCCGGTGAACTGGTCCGCCTGCACTGCATAAGCGCCGGCCAGGGCGACGACCGCGCCCCCGCGCATCAGAAACTGGTCCACGGCGAAGCGCGCCTTGTCGTCCAGATTCTGCGGCGCGACGAGGAGCAGCACATCCACATCAGCGGGCGGCGCGCCGCTGCTCAGGTCCACATTGCGCACGGTGTAATTCTGCGCCAGTTGCTCGCGCAGCAGTTCGTATGATTGCAGCGGCGGCTGCATCTGGCCAAACATGTCCTGCGTCGGCGTCGCCGGCGGCGTCCACAGCCCCACCACGGGCAGGAAGCCGCTGGCGGTGCGCAGGAGTGCATTTTCGACCAGGCTGCGCAGCGCGCCTTCGCTCATGTCGTTCTGCGGGTAGATGACCTGGGCGCCGTCCTCCGGCGCATTGGGGTTGGCGAGCACCAGGTGCAGATAGAAGCTGTCGGGGGAGAAAAACGATGTCGCCAGCGGTTGGATGCCATACAGCCGGAAGAGGTCTTCGTCGCTCACGCCGCTGGCCGGGTCGCTGGGGTCGATCTGGCTGAAGGCCAACTTGCCGCCCGATTTTGCGGCGAGGTCTTCGGCAATCGCAGCGAGGGCGGCGGGCGCGGCGGCCAGGTCAGGTGGGAGCGTGGCCGGCGTCACATAGAGCGTGAGCTGCACCGGCTCGGTCTGGGCCGCCAGCACACTGGCCGCATCTTGGAAGCCGTAGACCGATTTCTTAACCGCGCTGGTCAGATCGTACTCCAGATTGCGCAGCCCAACTTCCACCGTGCCGTCGGGCAGCGGCTCCACCTGAATCAAGTTGCGGAAATTGAGCACCAAATCCTGGTCGCCGTAGCGCACGAGAATGTCGAAGTAGGCGTTGATCAGCGAAGCCTGGTAGCGGTCGGCCACCTGAAAGGGCGTCGGCTGGATGCCGTAGGTCTGGTTGGCTTCGGCCTCCAGTTCCGGGTTCTGCGCCGGGTCAACCACTTCGGCGGTGACGCGGTCGCCGCCGGCGATGGCGTACTCGCGCAGCAGGTCCTCCACCTGCGGGCGCAGCGGGTCGAGCAGCGGATGGCTCTGTTGGCTGATGTAGGCGCGGATCAGCAGCGGCTCTTGCAGCGTAGCGAGCAGGTCACGGGTGGCGCCGGCAAGGGTGTAGCCCTGCTGCGCGGTGAGGTCGAGGCGCAGCGTGGCCAGCGGCGCCAGCCAGATGTTGACCAGCAGCAGGTTGCCCGCCAACAGCGCGGTTCCCAGTGTGGCGTTGCGGCGATAAGCTGCGGTGCGTTCGCCCCGGCTCCAGCGCTTGCGGTCGAGGGTGAAGAGCGTCAACAACAGGAACAGCGCGGTCAGCGTGCCATAGTAGACAAGGTCGCGCAGGTCGAGCACGCCGCGTTCGATGCTCTCGAAACGGCTGCCCGTGCCGACCCCGCGCAGCAGATCCTGCCAACCCGCGCCGGCAAAGTCGACGATCGACGGCGCGCCGGCCAGGTAGACCAGCCCGCCCACCACCGCCGTCAGCAGCAACGCCACGATCTGGTTGTCGGTGAGCGCGGACAGGAAAAGCCCGATAGCAGTATAGGCTGCGGCCAGGAGCAGGCTGGCCAGATAGCCGCCCATCACCGGCCCCCAATCCAGCGGGCCAAGCAGCGAGACGACGATGGGGATGGGCAGCGTCAGCAGCAGCGCCAGGCTGACCAACGCCATCACCGCCAGGAATTTGCCGAACACGGCCTGGCTGCGGGTGATGGGCAGGGTGGCCAGCAGTTCCAGCGTGCCCGTGCGCTGCTCCTCGCTCCACTGGCGCATGGTCAGCGCAGCGACAAGAAAGATGAGCAGCAGCGGCATCCAGCGGAAGAGCGGGCGAATGTCCGCCAGACCGCGGGCGAAGAATCCCGCAGACCAGAAGAAGGTGAAACAGGTGACAATCAGAAAGATGCCGAGAAAGATCAGCGCCGTCGGCGAGCCGAAGTAGCTGTGCAGTTCCTTCCGGGCAATGGCAAAGATAGGTCGCATGAACATGACTCCTGCAAGGTTTCAATAGACCGCGGATGAGGCGGATGCGACGGATTTGCGCGGATAAAGCAAAAATCCGCGTGAATCCGCTCAATCCGCCAAATCCGCGGTCTATCACGCAGCCAGTTTGGCGAAGATCGACTCCAACGTCTGGCGGTCGGCGCGCAGTTCGCGCACGGGCCACTGCTGGCTGCTGGCCAAAGCGTAGACCGCCGGGCAGAGGTCGGTCGCGCCGTCGCCGCGCACGCGGAACGTCGGATGGCCGTAAGGGCTGGGAATCAAATCGACGCCGCGCACACCGGCAAGCGCGCTCAGTCGTGCCGCCGCCTCCTTGACCGGCGTGTCGAACACCAGCACAGCGTCGCTGCTCTCGCGCAGGTCGGCCAGGCGCGCATCGGCGCGCACCGCCCCATTGATCAGGATGATCACCCGGTCGCAGAGCGCCTCCACCTCGGGCAGGATGTGGGTGGAGAAGAGCACGGTGCTCTGCTGCGCCAGCCGTTTGATCAGGTGGCGCATCTCCACGATCTGGGTCGGGTCGAGACCCACCGACGGCTCATCGAGGATCAGCAGCCGCGGCCGGTGCAGGATAGCCTGCGCCAGGCCGACGCGCTGGCGGAAGCCCTTGCTCAGTTCGCCGATGGGCTGGGTCAGCCGTTCTTGCAGACCGGTGGCGTAAATGGCTTCCGAAAGCCGGGCGCGCTGCTCGTCCGCAGGCACGCCGCGCAGGTCGGCCATCAACTTGAGGTGCGCCTGCACGCTGAGTTCCGGGTAGAGCGGCGCGTTTTCCGGCAGATAGCCGATGCACGCTTGTGCGCGGCGCGGCTCCGCCACGACGTCGATGCCATCCACCATCACCTGGCCGGCGTCGGGCTGCAGATAGCCGGTGAGAATCTTCAGGATCGTGGTCTTGCCTGCGCCGTTAGGCCCCAGCAGCCCAACGACCTCGCCCTCCGGCACGCTGAAAGACACGTCAGCCAGCGCCTGCGCGGAGCCGTAAAACTTGGCGACATTTTGCACTTGGATCATGCGACCTCCGCAACATCAAACAATGCCTGTCGTACACGACAAGCATTGGTCGAACTTGATATATGTTGTGAGTGAGGGTAGTCTCACCCGCTTGGATACAGATGAATGCGAACTAAGGATTTGCTGAAGCGGGCGGTTCATCCTCGAGTTGCAAGGTATAGGAATGAAAGACTTTGCGCTCGGTGTCGCGCACGAAGAGCACCATGCAGCGCGTCTCCAACGCACGCTGATACTGTTCGGCCACTGTCGCCCGCGACGCCGAGTCAAGCTGCATGGTAAAGTCGGCAAAGGGAAAGGCGTGGATTTCGCCCTCCTGCACATCCACCAACATGACCGGACGGTGCGCGGCGAATTGGTTATAGACGCTGGCGATATCCGCCCAATGCTGGCGGACAAAGTCGAGATAAGGATCGTTCATGGTCAAGAGTGTACTCGATGGGCGCCGTGATCTGCAAGGATAGAGGCGGCAGTGACCCTTCCGCCTCACTGGACAGTCACGGCAGGCTCGTTTCCCCCATCAGCCAGCGGTCCACTTCACGCGCGGCGCCGCGCCCCTCGTTGATCGCCCAGACGACCAGGCTCTGCCCGCGGCGCATGTCGCCCGCCGCGAAGATGCCTTCGACGCTGGTGCGGAACTTGCCGTGGTCGGCCTGGGCGTTGGAGCGAGCATCCCGCGCCACGCTCAACTGGTCGAGCAGAAAATCCTCCGGGCCGCGGAAGCCCATCGCCAGCAGCACCAATTGCGCCGGCCATACTTCCTCCGTGCCGGGGATCGGGTCAAAGCTCATGCGGCCGTTGCTGAAGCTCATGTTGACCTTGACCGTGTGCAGTTCTTTGACGTGACCGTGCTCGTCACCCACGAACTTCGTCGTCGAAATCTGGAAAGTGCGCGGGTCGGCCCCAAAGCGGGCGGCGGCCTCTTCCTGGCCGTAGTCGGTGCGGAAAATGCGCGGCCACTGCGGCCACGGGTTGTCCGCGGCCCGTTCGTCCGGCGGGCGCGGCACGATCTCGAACTGGGCCAGGCTGCGGCAGCCCTGGCGCAGCGACGTGCCCACGCAGTCGGTGCCGGTGTCGCCGCCGCCGATGACGATCACGTCCTTGCCTGCGGCGGAGATCAAGTGACCGTTGGTGGAGATGCCATTGCGCGTGTCCAGCAGGTGTTTCGTGTTGCCACGCAGAAAGTCCATTGCGAAGTGGATGCCCTTCAGGTCGCGCCCGGGGATCGGCAGGTCATTGGGTTTGGTGGCGCCGCCGCAGAGCACGATGGCGTCGAAGCGGGCGCGCAGCTTGTCCACCGGGTAGTCCTTGCCCACTTCGGTGTTGGTGATGAAGCGCACGCCTTCCGCGGCGAGCAGATCGACGCGGCGCTGCACCACCTGTTCCTTGTCCAGCTTCATGTTGGGGATGCCGTACATGAGCAGCCCACCGATGCGGTCGGCGCGCTCGAAGACGGTGACCCAGTGGCCGGCGCGGTTGAGCTGCGCCGCGCAGGCCAGCCCCGACGGCCCCGAACCGACGACGGCCACCTTCTTGCCGGTGCGCACCGGCGGCGCCTCCGGCACGATCCAGCCCTCCTCAAAACCCTTGTCCACGATGGCGCACTCGATGCTCTTGATCGTCACCGGCGGGTCGAGGATGCCCAGCGTGCAGGAGCCTTCGCACGGCGCCGGGCAGACGCGGCCCGTGAATTCCGGGAAGTTGTTGGTCTCGTGCAGGCGGTGGAGCGCCTCGCGCCAGAGGCCGCGGTAGACCAGGTCGTTCCACTCCGGGATCAGGTTGTTGATCGGGCAGCCGGAGGCCATGCCGTTGATCAATTGCCCGGTGTGGCAGAAGGGGATGCCGCAGTCCATGCAGCGCGCGCCCTGCGTGCGCAGCGTGGCATCCTCCAGGTGCA